>LS483371.1:5607500-5757500 GCA_900475325.1 Paucimonas lemoignei | reverse complement strand
TAACTGGAGGACCGAACCGACTACCGTTGAAAAGTTAGCGGATGACCTGTGGATCGGAGTGAAAGGCTAATCAAGCTCGGAGATAGCTGGTTCTCCTCGAAAGCTATTTAGGTAGCGCCTCATGTATCACTGTAGGGGGTAGAGCACTGTTTCGGCTAGGGGGTCATCCCGACTTACCAAACCGATGCAAACTCCGAATACCTACAAGTGCCGAGCATGGGAGACACACGGCGGGTGCTAACGTCCGTCGTGAAAAGGGAAACAACCCAGACCGTCAGCTAAGGTCCCAAAATCCTGGTTAAGTGGGAAACGATGTGGGAAGGCTTAGACAGCTAGGAGGTTGGCTTAGAAGCAGCCACCCTTTAAAGAAAGCGTAATAGCTCACTAGTCGAGTCGGCCTGCGCGGAAGATGTAACGGGGCTCAAACCAGGTACCGAAGCTACGGGTATCATCTTTTGATGATGCGGTAGAGGAGCGTTCTGTAAGCCTGTGAAGGTGAGTTGAGAAGCTTGCTGGAGGTATCAGAAGTGCGAATGCTGACATGAGTAACGACAATGGGTGTGAAAAACACCCACGCCGAAAGACCAAGGTTTCCTGCGCAACGTTAATCGACGCAGGGTTAGTCGGTCCCTAAGGCGAGGCTGAAAAGCGTAGTCGATGGAAAACAGGTTAATATTCCTGTACTTCTGGTTATTGCGATGGAGGGACGGAGAAGGCTAGGCCAGCTTGGCGTTGGTTGTCCAAGTTTAAGGTGGTAGGCTGAGATCTTAGGTAAATCCGGGATCTTAAGGCCGAGAGCTGATGACGAGTGTTCTTTTAGAACACGAAGTGGTTGATGCCATGCTTCCAAGAAAAGCTTCTAAGCTTCAGGTAACCAGGAACCGTACCCCAAACCGACACAGGTGGTTGGGTAGAGAATACCAAGGCGCTTGAGAGAACTCGGGTGAAGGAACTAGGCAAAATGGCACCGTAACTTCGGGAGAAGGTGCGCCGGTGGAGGTGAAGCATTTACTGCATAAGCCCCTGCCGGTCGAAGATACCAGGCCGCTGCGACTGTTTATTAAAAACACAGCACTCTGCAAACACGAAAGTGGACGTATAGGGTGTGACGCCTGCCCGGTGCCGGAAGGTTAATTGATGGGGTTAGCTAACGCGAAGCTCTTGATCGAAGCCCCGGTAAACGGCGGCCGTAACTATAACGGTCCTAAGGTAGCGAAATTCCTTGTCGGGTAAGTTCCGACCTGCACGAATGGCGTAACGATGGCGGCGCTGTCTCCACCCGAGACTCAGTGAAATTGAAATCGCTGTGAAGATGCAGTGTATCCGCGGCTAGACGGAAAGACCCCGTGAACCTTTACTATAGCTTTGCACTGGACTTTGAATTTGCTTGTGTAGGATAGGTGGGAGGCTTTGAAGCGTGGACGCCAGTCTGCGTGGAGCCAACCTTGAAATACCACCCTGGCAACTTTGAGGTTCTAACTCAGGTCCGTTATCCGGATCGAGGACAGTGTATGGTGGGTAGTTTGACTGGGGCGGTCTCCTCCTAAAGAGTAACGGAGGAGTACGAAGGTGCGCTCAGACCGGTCGGAAATCGGTCGTAGAGTATAAAGGCAAAAGCGCGCTTGACTGCGAGACAGACACGTCGAGCAGGTACGAAAGTAGGTCTTAGTGATCCGGTGGTTCTGTATGGAAGGGCCATCGCTCAACGGATAAAAGGTACTCCGGGGATAACAGGCTGATACCGCCCAAGAGTTCATATCGACGGCGGTGTTTGGCACCTCGATGTCGGCTCATCACATCCTGGGGCTGAAGCCGGTCCCAAGGGTATGGCTGTTCGCCATTTAAAGTGGTACGCGAGCTGGGTTTAGAACGTCGTGAGACAGTTCGGTCCCTATCTGCCGTGGACGTTTGAGATTTGAGAGGGGCTGCTCCTAGTACGAGAGGACCGGAGTGGACGAACCTCTGGTGTTCCGGTTGTCACGCCAGTGGCATTGCCGGGTAGCTATGTTCGGAAAAGATAACCGCTGAAAGCATCTAAGCGGGAAACTTGCCTCAAGATGAGATCTCACTGGAACCTTGAGTTCCCTGAAGGGCCGTCGAAGACTACGACGTTGATAGGCAGGGTGTGTAAGCGCTGTGAGGCGTTGAGCTAACCTGTACTAATTGCCCGTGAGGCTTGACCATATAACACCCAAGCAATTTGCGACTCCGAAAGGAAGCCAGATTGCGGTGACTGTGAAGACGACACGAACCGAAAGTTTGTTCGCACACAATACCGACCTATCACATACCCATTCGCTGAGGCGTACCCGTAAGGGCACGAACCGGCTACCGAATTTCTTGACGACCATAGAGCATTGGAACCACCTGATCCCATCCCGAACTCAGTAGTGAAACGATGCATCGCCGATGGTAGTGTGGGGTTTCCCCATGTGAGAGTAGGTCATCGTCAAGATTAAATTCCAAAACCCCTGACCGCTTACGCGTTCAGGGGTTTTGTTTTAGTAGAAGCCAAAGAATTTAGTTGGAGCGTTACTCAGGTAACGAGCCGACAACCGAATTTCTTGACGACCATAGAGCATTGGAACCACCTGATCCCATCCCGAACTCAGCAGTGAAACGATGCATCGCCGATGGTAGTGTGGGGTTTCCCCATGTGAGAGTAGGTCATCGTCAAGATTGAATCCCAGAACCCCCGATCGCTAACGCGATCGGGGGTTTTGTTTTTGCGGCTTGGAAAAGGTTGCCTTTGTTTGCCGCTTAATTGAACAGGTTACGCACGTTGCTCATAGCATCGTCTGCAAAACCCTGCAGGAATGCTTCAAACGCAGGCCAGGTCTCCGGTCCTCCGTTTAAGGGCTCGGCGACAATCGTCCACGTCGCAAGACACTGCTTGTCCCCCAGCTTGTGCACCGTCATAGCCGCCCACAAATTGCCCACGTTCAAGGTGGTATAGATCAAAGACCACGTCATGAACATCTCGTGGTCGTCATGCGAGTTAAGTTGTTCTATCACCACGTTTCCATCCTTGAACAGCTTCTTGCGAACGCAACGCACCCCGGTGCCAGTGACCTCACATTGCGCCAACGCAGGAATGAAAACGGGAAAGCCCGCGAAATTCCCAACAACGGCCCAAACGCCGTGTGCGTCACTCTCAATTTCGACTGCTGACGTCACACGGCAAGCCTTGGGGTTTTTGATCAAGGTATCGGGTTCAAGTGTTCTGATAACGGTCATGTCATTTCTCCTGAAGGTAATCGCTCAAATGAAATCAATTTCTTTTAGATACGCGCATCCTTTGCGCAACAACGCCCGGGTTTTTTGCGGATAACGCTCGCCCATGCGCCGGACACCGCTCTGGGCATTGCCATACTCGATTTTCGAAATGTCACCGATGTCCTCCTGGAACCCGTCCAGATAGAAACCGAGCACCCCAAACAAAGCATTTTGGCCATCGACACGGCCTAGCTGCCTTTGCCAGTCGCTGATGCTGACCACCTCGAAACAACCTCCAGCCTCGCGAAAGGCATGCACGTAATCGACCCAGCTCAGGGGTTGTGGGTTATGCAGATTGAACACCGCATGGCAGGCCTGGAAACGGCTGGCATGGAATCCAATGAATCGCGCGAGAAAGTCCACCGGCATGAGATCAAAGTTCATGGCGAACTCAGGGACCTGGCCCAGTTGCATCGAGCCCTTCAACATCAGCATCAACCGGTTTTTGTGAGGCTGACAAACACCGGTGACGCTGTTGAAGCTGATGTTTCCCGGACGATAAATATTGACCCGCACGCCCATATCCACGGCTCTGCGCAGGATTCGCTCGGCCGCCCACTTGGTCAGGTTGTAACCGTTTTTTATGTAGATCGGCGGGGTCGCCGCAGCCGGCTCTTCAAGCACCACGCCATCGCTGGCGACCGCACTGGAAGCGGACAGCGTCGAGACAAAGTTGAATACTTTCTTGCAGCGGCCTTCACATAGGCGCAGGCACTCGAAGATAGGGGCAACGTTGTCGGGAGCTAGTGCTCCGTAGTCCTGAACATGGTTCACATTGGCGGCGTTGTGGATCAAGACACCAAACTCGCGATCCAGACGCTCATAGACGTCAGGCCTGAGCCCGAGAAGAGGTTGGCTGATGTCAGCGCCATAGAGGGTGACGCGGCTAAGGTCCAGATGTTCTAGGCGATTCTCCCGCAGTGCCTGGGCGAAGCGCTCCTTCGCACTGTGTTCAGCGCTTTCACGGATCAGGCACGCTACCTCACTCGCGCCCTGCGCCAGTAAAGCCTGAACGATATGCACGCCGAGAAAGCCGTTCGCGCCGGTGACTATCACCTTGCTCACGTCCCCCAACTGCCTGTCAGGCAGCACGGTTAACGCCAGCTCCCTATCAGCGTCTCGCAGGGCTTGCGGGCTGACGCAACCTGTAACGCCGCTGTGGTCATCAATCAGACGTGCAAGGGTGACAAGTGTGGGAGCCTCAATGAAGCGATTGATCGGGACGCCGCGCCCAAACCGCTCACGAATACCCAGCAGCATCCGAGAGAGCAGGATTGAGTGACCGCCAAGGTTGAAAAAGCTTTCATCCGTTGAAATATCTCCTGCCGGCATCTCCAGCAGATCAGCCCACATATCGAGCAGTTGTTCTTCCCGCTCGCATGCCGGTAAGCGTCGCGCCTTGTCAGACGCCACCTCTACCGGCAGCTCCAGCAGTGCCTTGCGGTCCACCTTGCCGTTGCTTGCGAAAGGCATGTCAGGCAACAGCGTGTAGGCGACCGGGCGCATGTAGTCCGACAACAGCGGCTCGACATGGGCGCGCAGCACGAGGCCGGGTGGCCCGGCATGGGCCCCCGTCGGCTGAGCCACGAAGGCAAGGATTTGCTGTTGAGCGTTTATCACTACAGCAACCTGTCGATACAGATGGCTGCCACGCAGGCAGTGCTCGATTTCTTCCGGCTCGACTCGGAAGCCGCGAATCTTCACCTGATTGTCCCGGCGCCCACACAGCTCGATCCCGTCCTCAGTCCACTTGCCGATATCGCCGGTTCTATAGGCGCGAACCTGTTCACCGCCCGCCAACGCCACCTGCACATAACGCTCAGCGGTCAGCTCCGGATTGTTCAAGTACCCCATTCCGACGCCAGGCCCGACGATGAACAACTCGCCTGGCGTGTTCTCCGGCAACGGCTGCAAGGCCTCATCCAGAATAAGCACTCGGCTGTTGGCAATCGGACGACCTAGATTCCGGTTGCTGCTACCGGGCTGGAATTGCCCTGCAGTGATCAACACCGTGGCTTCGCTGGGTCCATACAGGTTATGGAAGCTACAGGTTGAGGCCAGTCGATCGATCACATCGGGCTCGCAGACGTCACCGCCGGTCATCAAGTGCTCAAGCGCCAGAGGCTGGTCGTGCGGCAGGATGCTCAATAACGCGGGAGGCACAAAGGCGTGGGTGATGCCCCGCCCCAGCAACTCCATCAGTTGCGACGGATCGCGACGCTGATCCTCGTTGGCGATCACCAGTTCGGCGCCAGCCAGCAGCGTCGGGAAGATATCGATCACCGAGGAATCGAAGCTCAGCGTCGAGAACTGAAGCACCCGACTTTGCTCTGACAGCTGCGCATACTCGGCATACCACGCCGTGAAATGGCTCACATTACGCTGGCTGAGCAGCACGCCCTTTGGGTGCCCGGTGGTGCCCGAGGTGTACAGCGCCATGCAGGGCGCTTCGGTATCCACCTGGGTTCGCAACAGGCGTTGATCTGTCAGACGCAGGTCGATGCAACTGATGTCCAGTGCAGGAAACTCCGCACTCGCCAGTGGATGCGTCCCGTCATGCAGTAGCGCCACCGCTCCTGAGTTCTCCAGCATATAGCGCTGTCTTTGCAAGGGTTGGCTGGGGTCTAGTGGCAGATAAACCGCGCCGCATCCCATGATCGCCAGGACGCCCGCGAACAGCGCCGCTGATTTTGGCATGCAGATGCCAACAACCAATGGCGAGCGGGCCTTGTGCTCGGCCAACAGCGGCAGCAGCCAGTGCTCAATGGCAACGCTGTGCGCGTAGAGCTCGTGGTAAGTGATGTGCTGGTCGCCGAAGGTCAGGGCAATGCGCTCGGCGTGCTTGCGCAGGCTCTCGTCCAGACGATTGATCAACGACACCTGCGCTACTTCGAGCAAATCAGGTCTGGCGGTGTTATTGAAGCGATGTTCGAACATTGTGCGGTCAATGGCCTGCAGGTCGAACTGGCTTTCGCTGCGCGGCGGATCGGCAGTCGCAACGGTCGCCAGATAAGCCGGATCCCTGGAGGCGCGGCTTACGTGCAACGCCGCCCTGTCCACGACTGCCCTCACTGCAGCGTCCCGCAACATGCGCCCATTACCCGAGGGTTCAGCGGGTAAAGCCTGGCGATCGATCAAACGTTGCGCCGTGGTTGTACCGTACCAGCAGAGGATCTCCAGGCTCGGCAAACCACTCGCTGGCGCGCTGCTCATACCCACCCGTAACGCCAGGTGCGCCGGGGCAGCGGTGTTGATTTGCAGTGTGCCATCGTCGATCACCAGTGCTGCGTGATTGATTGCGTAACTGTCCAGGGCCGTCTGCCCCGTCAGTTGCAGCAGATGATGACCGTGGCTTTGCAGTTCTTTTTCCAGCTCACTCAGTGTCGGACTCTGACCGATGAGCACAATCTCCAAACGTCTCATGGCCGTGCTCCCGATGCTGGCAGATAGCTCGCAAGGGCGTGTCGCACACAGGGGGAGTCGAGCATCGAACTGGTTTTGAAAAAGCGCACGATGTTGCCCACCAGCGGGTGATGGTGGTTGATCGGGAAACTCATCTCACGTACCTCATCCTTGAGGGCCTGCTTGACCGAGGCTGAGGTCTGCAAATGGCCAATCAACGCCAGGTCAAAGTCGGCCTGTATCTCGTGGGTCAGGTAATGCCCGATGAACACCGGCATGATCTCTGCGATGCATTGGCGATCTACCTCTGACGCACCGTGCCAGTAAATGCGCACCAGCCGAGTCCAGAAGCCGGAATGACGGCCTTCGTCCAGCAGATGATCGGCCATCAGCCCTTTGATCGACTGCTTGACCGAATCATCCTGGGCAAAGGCCGCAACATCATTGGTCACAGTGTTTTCAGCGATGGCCACGCAAATCAGTTCGACAGCGCTGCGCAGGCGGTCCGGGGCAAGTGCCAGGGCTGCTGGAATAGCCCGGCTCAGCTCGATTTCGGTGGGCAACTCGATGGGCTCAATCCCAGTCAGGGCAATCGTCTGTTGCATGAAATCCATGGCCACCAGCGCGTGGTAGTCCTCATCGATGACAACGGTCATGGCATCAAAGCGACAGGCAAACGGAAAGGGGATAGCGAACCTGTTCTTGGCGATGCTGCGTGCTGTCTTGTCGACGATTTCCGTCTCGAAGATCACCACGTCATTGATGAATTTGTAGAGGCTTTGCACCAGTGCGTAATCGCGCAGGTGGGCGCACTCACGGCTAAAGGTTTCGCTCAGTACCAGAGGCTGTCGACTGAGCGGATAGATAAGCTTGTCGTCATGTTCAACCATGCGCCGTGGCCGGGTGCGTATGGTGGCGCGGCCTTCCCAGGCATCGACGAACGACAGGTAGTCTTCGGCTTTCATGAGGGGCATCCTTGCGGGTTCATAACCCTGCAGTCGGGAGTGATAGGGCCGCGCGCGCCAGGCTGGGAGCAGGGCGGCGCATGCTGATGCGCAACCTGTCCCACAGGGCGATGCGGCTATCGATGGCGGCGATGGCGGATTGGAGCGCCTCGCGCTGTCGTTGTGGGTCGCCACCCACTAGCGTCGCCAGCAGTCGTTCGGCAGCGGGCCCGTGCTCATCGGCGTCGACGTCAATGTGCCGTTGCAGGTAGTAGCGGAAGGTCGGGGCTTGGTCGATGGTGATTCCGCAGTCATTCAAGATGCGCTGAAACATCGCCGGGATGACGCTTTCACGACCATGCAAAAATGCTGCGGCCACACGGTGCGCCGACGCATTGAGTGCTGTATCCAGCGTGTGGCTAACGAAGCCTGCTGCAGCCTCGCTCGCATTGACGCTATGTAGCGCGGCTGTGTAGTGCATCCCTTGCGCCTGAAGCGCGACGAAGCGTTCTACTTGAGCCGTGTTGGCTCCGATCTCGCGCATGGCGTCCAGGTACAGCTCGAAGTGGCTGTAGTGCCCCGCCTCTCTTTTGTTATCGGACTCCTCACCCAGCACTATTTCGTTGATCAGCCTGGCCGCTTCCGGGTTTTTGGGCGGTAGCCAGGGTAGTTGTGTACAGGTGACTTCCTGTTGTAACCGCTTGGTCAGCGACATGAAGTCCCAGACAGCGAATACATGGACTTCCATGAAACACCTCAGTACTTCAAGCGAATCAATGTCCGCGAAGATGGCGTGTTGTTCAAGCGCAGACTTTTTACGAATTAACGTATCGTTTTGGTCGTGCATGACGATCCCTCGATTCAGAAGTAGTGAATACCCGTCGTCATAACTAACGGGGTCAGTGGTCTTTCAATGGCATCCCCTGTGCAGCGCATACAGGCAAGCGTCAGGCTCATGCGCTGTTGGGGATATGGTGTGTGAACTGGCGGTTGCGCATTTATTTAATGGCGAACGGCACCGAATACGCAATAAAACTTAGATCATGATTGAGTGGGGTGGCAAACCATTTTTTAATTATTTTAATCTTATATAAAATCAGGTTGAGCGCGTGGATATAAAACTCTCATGTTGAGTTTTATAGGGGTGTGAGCAGCCCTTCCAACGAATAAGGTCGGAATTATAACTAATGAGCTCATGCCTCGCTCAGTGCTGCCTTTTAACTGAATAAGCGTTGTGTTTATTTTCAGGGGCGACTATGGAAGTTGACTCCATTGGCCTGTTGCCCGTTAAAGAACTCCTTTTCTTTCGTGGGTATAACCAATCCTGAGTAGTGGCTGACGGACCGCTGGCCAAGGCCCCTTTGCCCGCTGACGTTGTCAGGCGAGTTTGGCTCATTCAAACGGGAGCATGGGCTCGCGTGAATAGGACAAACCGCGATAAAAAACGAGGAAAGGAAGTAAAAGCGGTGTGACGGGAAGGTGACTGCGTCAATCAAGGGCTTTACGGCGCAGCCTATCTCAAGGCCCGAACTGAGCAGTCGGGCCGGAAACGATCAGTGGTTGTCAGGTTTTTCCGATGTTGTCGTGGTCGAGGTGTCAGGCGTTCTGCTATTCAGATAACGGGTAATGGCCTGCACGCCGCGATCAAGGTGGACTTGCAACGCCTGCACCGTGCGCTCGACGTCCTTGGCCTCAGCCAGTCTGAGCAGTTCCCAGTGGTCATCCTGCGCCAGCTTGCCCAGGCCCATGTTGGAAAGGTTGAAGCGCAGAAAGCGTTCCTCCTCGTTCAACCCCAGCTCGACCAGGGCCATCAACCGTTTGTTGTGGGTCTTGGCGTAAAGCGACATGTGAAACTGGCGATTGAGCATGCCCATTTCGGCGTAGTCGGTTTGAGCCTCCATCAGTTCGATGTAATGGCGTGCCTGGGCAAGGTCGGCTTCATCCAGTAAAGGGATGGACAGGCGCAAGGCTTCGGACTCCAGCACAATGCGCAGGGCATAGGCTTCAACGGCGTCCTCGGCAATCAAGGGCGCGACGACCGCACCTTTGTGCATTTCAACCCGCAATAGGGACTGGGCTTCAAGTTGGCGCAACGCCTCGCGCACCGGCATGCGGCTGACCCCAAACAGCGTCGCCAGCTCTTGCTGACGCAACGGTGTTCCGGCAGGCAGGCGCCCATCAAGAATGGCGGTGCGCAGCGTCTCCTCGATCACCGAGCGGGCCAGGTGGGCCGGCGGCGGTTCGTGGCTGATGATTGTGCACAAAACACTTTGCTTGGTTGAAGTGCGCATGGCCTCTATTCTTCATTAGTAACGCTTGATTGGACCTTCGGGCAGGAGGATGAAGCCACTGGTGGCATCCTCAGACAGGGTCTTGCGACTCAGGCTTAGCCTTGCGTGCGCTGATGAAGCATAGCGCGCCTCCCAACGCTGTCAGCCCCGCCAACACATAGAACATAGTGATAGGGGGTGTATTGATCAGCAGATAGCCACAGATCACCGGGCTCAGCGCCCCACCGAAGGCCGCCAGATTCTGCGCGCCGTAGTAACTGCCACGCAATGTTTCGGGCGCTATGGTATCGATGAATAAATATTCGGCGGGGTAAATAATCATTTCACCCAGCGTGAAAACAAACATCGCCAGGCACCAGGCCACCAGGCTGTGCGAAAAGCTGAAGCCGATCAGCCCAAGCATGAAAAACCCCACCCCCAGAGCAATCCAGTAAGGCATCTGCTCCCGTTTGAGCCAGCGGCCGATCTGATACTGCATGAGAATTACGGTCAGCGCGTTGCAGGCCAGGATGGCCGAGAGGATCTTCAAGGCGTCCTTGGGCGCGTGGGTCACCAGCAAAAATTGCGACAGGTAAAGCGTGAAGCGCCCGTGGACGATGGTGCTCAACAGACTGCCGCCGGTGAACAGCACCAGGATCCGGTCGTTTTTCAAGGTGCGCAGGGTGCTCAGGAAACTGAGCGGCTTGACGTCTTCATTGCGCGGGGTCGGTGCAATGCCAATCATTAGAAACACGCTGCCCAACGCGATGGCGCTGGCGATCAGGAAAGGTGCCAGTGGCAAATACCCAGCAATGATCACCCCCAGCATCGGCCCTGTCGCGTAGCCAATATTGGTCAGCGTATAGCGCAGCGAAAACACTTTGGCGCGCAGGCCGATGGGCAGGTTTTCGCTGATGATTGCCTTTGAACCGATGAGAAACAGCGCTGATGCCGCCTCAGTGACGACCAGCGTCAAGGTGGTCAGGTAGACATCGTGGGCGAGGGTCAGCAAGGCAAAGCCGATCGAGCTGGAGAGCATGGCCACGATCAGCAGCTTGCGCTTTTCCAGGCGATCAATGATGTAGCCGCCATACAGCCCGAGCAGGGTGGCGAGGAACACGGCGATGCCCATCAGCAGGCCGACATCCTGCTGATCCAGGCCGAGCCGGGTGCTGAGAAACAGCGTCAGCAAAGGGCTGGTGATCGCGCGGCTGACGACAATGGTCAGCGAGCAGATCAACAAACGGCGGATGACGAGGGAATACTTGGCCACGCCTTGCTTTGTCCTTGTTTGCCTAGTTGCGTACGGCCGAAATGAAACTCTGCGTGCGCGGGTTCTGCGGGCTCAGCAGGATGTCTTCCGGGCTACCACTTTCCACGATCTGGCCTGCGTCCATGAACACGATGCGGTTGGCGACCTCACGGGCGAAGCCCAGCTCATGGGTCACCACCATCATGGTCATGCCCGAGTGCGCCAGGTCACGCATGACCGACAACACCTCGCCCACCAGTTCAGGATCGAGCGCCGAGGTCGGTTCATCGAACAGCATCAACCTGGGTCGCATGGCCAGCGCCCGCGCAATGGCGACCCGTTGCTGCTGCCCGCCGGACAATTCGATGGGGTACGCGTCGCGCTTCTCAGCCAGGCCAACCCGCGCCAGCAACTCCAGGGCATGCTCGTGGGCTTCCTTGGGCGAGCGCTTGAGAACCTGGCAGGGGCCTTCGACGATGTTCTGCAGCACGGTCATATGCGGGAAGAGGTTGAAGCGCTGGAAGACCATGCCTGTAGCCAGTCGCTGGCGGGCAATCTGCACATCGGTCAGCTCGTGCAGCTTGTTACCGACGATGCGATAACCCACCAGCTCGCCATCGACCCACAGGCCACCCTTATCAATGCGTTCCAGCTGGTTCACGCACCGCAGCAAGGTGCTCTTGCCGGAGCCGGACGGGCCGATCACACATAGCACTTCGCCTTGCTCGACTTCCAGATTGATGTCATTGAGGGCGTGAAAACTGTCGTAGAACTTATGCAGGTTGACGGCTTTGACGATGTTTTTCACGGTGACTCTCCCTTGGCCGTCGAGAAGCAAAATGGCATTGGACTGGACGGTGCTGGCAGCACAACATCTTGAGGTCTGCCGAATATGGCAGGTTTATCTCATTGGAATCAGGTAATTACACTGCGATAGATAAATCTGTCGCGGTTGCCAAGTGCTGGGGGGTATGGTCATTATTGCGCTCGGCTATATTCGTGCTTGAGGTCAAAGCCTGTTGAATATGGCAAATGAGGTCAATCAGTTTTATGGAAACGCCACTTTCCAATTCAGCCAACTTGCCTCCCTCGCCGGGAAATCGACCGCCTCTTACACTCAGTGGTCTGGATTTCAAGCTGTTGCGGGTGTTCAAGGCAGTGGTTGAAGCGGGAGGGTTCAGCGCCGCGCAGAACGAGTTGAACGTCGGCCTGGCCGCTATCAGCAAGCAAATATCCGACCTGGAAATTCGCCTGGGCATGCGCTTGTGTACCCGGGGCCGTGAAGGGTTCTGCCTGACCGAGGAAGGCCGGCTGGTTTATCAGGCTTCACTTGACCTGTTTGCTTCGGTGGACAGTTTCCGCGATCGACTCAGTTCTGCACAAAATGAATTGATCGGCGACCTCAGCATCGGGGTGATTGATAACACCCTCCAGGACAAACAATCACCGCTGATCAACGCGCTGCGTACCCTGCACGATGACGCGCCGAAAGTCAGGTTGCGCCTGCATGCCGCGCAGCTGGACGACATCGAGCGCGGCGTGCAGGAAGGACGGTTGAGCCTGGGGATCGTGCCGGTCTATCACCGTCGTGAAGAGTTTGATTACTTTGCGCTGTACGAAGAAGTCTCCAGCGCCTATTGCTCGGCCCCGCATCCCTTGTTCGACGCAGACCCGAGCCAGATCGATGTGGGCGTATTGCGTGGCTATGAAGTGGTCAATCATCGTTATGCGATACACGGCGACAAAGCCAACTTCGTGACCCTCGACGCGCAATCGGCATCGGCCTCCCAGGTTGAAGCCGTGGCGATGCTGGTGCTGACCGGACGGTTCATCGGCTTCCTGCCCGATCACTTCGCCGCCCACCTGGTGCGTGACGGCCGGCTGCGCGCCCTGCGCCCGGACCTCATCACCATCCGCACGCCCATCAACCTGATCCTGCGCCGCAGCGCACCACGCAGCCCACTGGTCAAAGCCTTTGCTGGGGCATTGGGGCTGGACCTCAAAGCCTTGGCTTAGGCTCTCAAGTTTTCATTTTTTGTGGGCGAGGTCCCGTGACGAGTGGTTCGCTGAGAGGGCTGGTTCGTTGTGGTACATAATTACCGTCTGGAGATGAGGTTTTGTCGTCATGCTTTGCGCGTGCATGGGGGCTCTTTCCTGGCAGAAAACAACCAGTGCATATCATCAGTCTGTGTAAAGCCAATCGGCGAGAGATTTAACACCATGAGCAAACGGCGTAATCCCGGACGAACGGATAAAGACAATCCTGAATGGAGCGCCGAGGTTTTTGCGAGAGCCAGGCCTGCCAATGAGGTGTTGAGCGAAATTTTCGAGCCCGCTGATGCAGCCCGAATGCTTAAGCCGGAAAGTGGGCGCCCAGCTATTGCCAAGTCCCCGGAGAGCACGACCCGGAAGAATTGAAAACAGCCTGACATTCAGCCCAGGCTGTTTTGTTTGCGACCGCTTCCTACAACCCCTTCATCCCCGGCAAACCCCAGCTCTGCAGCGGGAAGTCAGCCAGTGAGCCGAGCAGCAGGTCTGCGTGCTCATACTGCTCCACCGGCATATGTGAATCCGGTACAGCGACCGCGTACATACCGGCAGCCTTGGCAGCGGTGACGCCGAAAGGTGAGTCTTCGAACACCAGGCAATCAGCCGGATCCACGCCCAGGCGGCGCGCGGCAACGAGGAAGATGTCCGGTGCTGGTTTGGCGGCGGTGACGTGCGGATCGTCTGCGGTCACGACCGTTTCGAACAGCTCGAACCAGGCGCGATGCATTTCGGTTTTTGCTTTGAAATAATGCACCGACGAACTGGTGCCGACCGCGATGGGGATGTTGTTCGCCGCCAGGTGCCGCACCAATGCCTCGGCACCGTGCATGGCCACCGCTTGGGGGAAACGCTCGTCCAGCATCGGCGCACGGATGTCCAGAAACTCGTCAATCGACAGCGGCAGCTCCAGTTCCTGGATCACGTACCCGGCAAAATCCCGGGCGCCGCGGCCAATGGTGTGCTGCTTCACGGCCCAGTCGAACGTGCGGCCATAGCGGCTGGCAATCAGGTGGGTGACCTCGGTGTAAATCCCCTCGGTGTCCAGCAACAACCCATCCATGTCGAAAATTACAGCCTTGATCGGGCCTCGTTCACTTTGCTGTGCAGTCATGTTTTTCAATCCTGTTTTTTCAAACCTGCGACCAGCCTAACTTTTGTAGGAAGAGTATTGCTACCCATGTCTGAAACAGGCACTGCTGCAACCAAACCCTTCGGCTGCTGCCCAATCGCTGTCGAAAAGGAGCATTCGTACGCAGATTGGGGAAGCAAACGGGGTCTTTTCAAGGCTGTCGATGATAATCTCTCGCCACTATTGACCCTTGCAGCGACTGCCTGGCTGGCGTGAGCTCGCAGCCGAAACCCGCCACGGGTTCAGGGACGAATATTCCATCTACCAGAAACGGATCTCTTCGAGTCGACCCATGAATAAATCAGCAGGTATTGCAGCAGGCGTCATCATTGTCATTGGGGCGCTGGCCACTGGGGGCGCGTGGTACACCGGCACCCGGCTCGAAGACGTATTGCGTGATTCGATCCAGCAAGCCAATCAGGAATTGGCCACCTCGCTCAAGGGAACCGAAAGCACCATGGTCATTGACCTGGTGTCGATCGACCGCCGGGTGTTCAGCAGCACCGCCCATTACCGTGTGGTCATTCACGACGAGAATATCGCCCGTGACGGCAAGGATGCCGAGTTCCTGTTTGTCGACAATATCGAGCACGGCCCGCTGCCGTTTTCTCGCCTGAAGAGCTTCAAGCTGCTGCCGGTCATGGCGCAAAGCAACTTCGCGATGGAAAAGAGCCCGAGCGCCGAAAAATGGTTTGCCATGAGCAAAGGCGCAAGCCCGGTCACGGGGCACGCCAGTGTTGGTTACGACCGCTCAACCGCAGGCACTTTGCTGCTGGCGCCGTTGGAAATGAACGACACCGACGGCAAGTTCACCTTTTCCGGGCTTGAAGTGGATGTTGAAGCCAGCGCAGATGCCGAAAAACTCAAGCTGACCGGCAAGATGGAAAACCTGCAGCTCAATGTCTCGTCCCCGGAAGGCGACGTCGCCGTGGGCGCCAAGGGCCTGAGCTTCGACACCGGCGGCACTAAAGGTAAATCCGGGTTCTATCTGGGCCACAGCAACCTGAAAATCGACAACGCGTTGGCTCAGGTCGCAGGTCAGGCGCCCATCGTCCTTACGGATGTCGTTAACACTAACCTGGCCCAGGAAGAGGGCGGCAACCTTGCCGCGCAGGTTAACTACAACGTGGGCATGATCAACTACAGCGGCAAGGATGTCGGCGCCCTGCAGACAGCGTTCAAGGTCAGCAACTTCGACGTCGCCGCTACGCTGGCGCTGAACGAGCTGTACCAGACCAAAATCCTGCCGCAGCAACAGGCAGCCATCGCAGCTGATCGCACGTTTGAGTTGCAGCTCAGCCCTGCTGACCAAGAGCGGATGAATGCGGAAGTCGCCAAGCTGCTGGCCGCCAGGCCGCACATCGAGCTTGAAAAGCTGGCGCTGAAAACCGCCAACGGCGAAAGCCATATGCGCATTGCCGTGGACCTGGCCAACCCGGGTTCAACCGATCAGCCGTTCGCTGAAATCGCGAAAAACGCCATCGGCTTGCTGGACGCCAAAGTCGTGCTGTCCAAACCGATGATCCGCGACCTTGCCACCCTGCAAGCAAACCTGGGCGGCCAAACCGACCCGGCCGCCATCGCCGAGCAAGCCAAGGCCGCCAGCGAAATGGTCGGCGCCATGGCCGTGATGATGCAAGTGGCCAAGGTTGATGGCGAAAACATCGTGTCCAGCCTGACCTACGCCAATGGCATGGTCGACTTCAACGGCCAGAAAATGACCCCCGAAGAGTTCCTGTCGCTGGTCATGAGCAAAGTCATCGCGATGCGGATGCAGTAAAGCGCATCACGCTGGCAAGCCTCGCGTCACGTGGGAGCGCGAACCCGGTCGCTCCCACAGATGACACACTTTCTGTGGGAGCGAATTTATTCGCGATGAGGCCGGTACATTCGACACGCATCTATTGCCTGTCCTGAAGCTTTCGCGAATGAATTCGCTCCCACAGACTTGAAGTGATCTAGCTCGGCCCACCGCCTAAACCGGCGGCTGGCGAGGGATGTCCAAAGGGGTTTCGTGGGCGTCGATTTCCGGACGGACGTTGCGCGAGGAAATTTCGGTCCGCAGTTGAGGCAGGCTTTGTGGATATTGCTTGGCGATAAAGGCAATCAGCCGTTCGCGCATGTGGCAGCGGGCGTCCCAGCTGCGGGACGAGTCAGCCGAGCTCAGCAATACCCGAAGTTGCATGGCTTTGGCATTGGTATCGGCAACCTGCAGCACGCACACCCGGCCATCCCACAAGTGCGGGATGTCTTCGCAGATACGTTGCACCTCAGCCCGCAGCTCCTCGACCGGCAAAGAGTAATCCACCCAGACAAACACCGAGCCGATCAGGCTCGATGTTGCGCGCGTCCAGTTCTGGAAGGGCTTCTCGATGAAATATTGCAGCGGCACTACCATGCGCCGCTCATCCCAGATCTTGATCACCACATAGGTGCCGCTGATTTCCTCGACCCGGCCCCATTCGCCTTCAACGATCACCACATCGTCCAGCCGGATAGGTTGCGAAATAGCAATTTGCAGCCCCGCAATCAAATTGCCCAGCACCGGCTTGGCCGCAAAGCCCGCAGCAAGACCCGCCAGGCCGGCGGATGCCAGCAGACTGGTACCGATTTTGGCCACAGGCGGGAAGCTCATCAGGATGAGGCCGGTGCCGAACAGCAGCACCAATGCATTGAGGCAGCGCACCAGGACTCGGACCTGCGTCTGAATGCGCCGTGCATGCAGGTTGTCCTCGATGTCCAGCGGGTTGCGTATAGCCACCGCTTCGCCGAAAGCCTTTACGCAACTCAGGATCAGCCAGGTAAATCCGGCCGTGACGAGCAAGCCATTGACGTGTTGAACCGCACCAATCAGGGGCAGATCATTGTCAGCTGATGTCCACACGGTCTGCAGCGCAATCAACGGTAGCAGCCACAAGGTCGGGCTGGCCGCGCGGTAGATGAGTTGTTGCGGTAGCACAAAAGAGTTTGCGATACGTCGCAATACGCTCAGCGCGACCCAGCGGATCAGCAACGCCAGCAGGACAGCAAAACCTGCGACGATCAGGGTCTTGAGCCATGGCAAAGGCACAGCCTCCAGCCAGCTCTGGGGCAACAGGTGTTCCATCGAAGGGTACTCACAGCAGAAATGACTTTAAGCCGAGCAACCCGGTGGAGAGGGGCCGTCGGCCTCGATGGCTTAAGTTGCCTGCAAAATGTGAGCCCCTGACCTCGCAATTGTTCCCCACATGAAGGCGCGCGCAAGGGTTGCGCGGCCCTGTGCGAGTGTGAATTGCGCCGCACGTCGCCACTTCACTTTTGCACGGGCAACAAAAAACCCGCCGAGGCGGGTTTTCTTCAAGACCATTCCAACATCCTGTCGGTAAGCCCTCCGGGCCATGGCCGATCATCCTTGATCCTGTGCGCGTCCTGCGCAGCAGCTGTTGGATCCAATCTTACGGGGATGGCGGAGTGCCCAAAAGGGCGATTTACCCTCAATGCGTGTAAGCCTTTCGCTATAGATGATAGTTATTCTCATCATTGAGATGCTTGGGGCCTTGAAATCGGCTTTTTCGCAATATTCCGTAACAAATGCTTGGCGAGCCCTGGCCGCAAGTGAACAATGCAATGCCACGCATTCCTATTTGAGATTCACTGATGTCCACGCGATTCTGCTTTCTGGCATGCCTACTGCCTTTGTTCGCGGCTCTTAGCTTCAATGCATTGGCCGACACCAATGACGGCGCGGCGCAAGCGCTGCACGCTCTGGATTACGTCGGTGCCGATTACCCGGCCGCGGTCGCGGACGGCAAGGTCGTCAATGAAAGCCGTTACCAAGCGCAGATCGATGCGCTCAAGGCGTTGCAGGGGCAGATCGTCGCATTGCCTGCGCGTTCCGAGCGTGACGAGCTGGAGAAAGGCATTCTGGACCTGGCTGACGCGGTATCCCGCAAGCAGGACGGCCCCGTCGTAACCCGTCAGGCGCGTCAGCTGGGGGCACGTTTGGCGGTGGCCTATGAAGTCAGTCAGGCGCCGGTGATCACTCCCGACCCGACACGTGGCGCGCCGCTGTACGCGCAGCACTGCTCGGTTTGCCATGGCGATGCGGGCGCTGGCGATGGCCCGGCAGGGATTGGCCTTGAGCCACCGCCGTCTAACCTTCGCGATGGGGCACGGCTGGATCGCCTGAGCCTTTATGACCTTTACAACACGCTTGGGCTGGGCATCGCGGGCACCGACATGCCGGCATTTGCCGATCAGCTTGATGACCGGCAGCGTTGGGACATCGCCACCTACATCGCCAGTTTCAGCGCCCAGCCGGTGACCACACCGAGCAAAACATTCAATCTTGCCGACCTGGCGCGCCAGACGCCTTTGGAAGTCCGTGCTGCCGAAGGCGAGCAGGCCGTTGCGACCTTCCGCGCACAACGCGCCCAACCGCCGCAGGTGCAACGCGGCCCGGTGCAATTGCTCGACTACACCAGCCAGACGCTGGACAAGAGCCTGGCGGCTTATCGTTCGGGTGACCACGAGCAAGCTTACGATTTGTCCGTCGCGGCTTATCTGGAAGGCTTCGAGCTGGTGGAAAGCTCTCTGGACAACGTCGATGCCAACGTTCGCAAGGACACCGAAAAAGCCCTCATGGCGTATCGGCAGTCTCTCCAGGACGGCTTGCCGCTGGAGCAGGCCACGCAAAAGCTGGATTTCGCCAAGAGCAAACTCAAGGAGTCCGCAGGGCTGTTGGGTAGCGATGGTTTGAGCACCTCACTGAGCTACATTTCAGGGCTACTGATTCTGCTGCGTGAAGGCCTGGAAGCGATTCTGGTCCTGGCGGCCATCCTCGCCTTCCTGCGCAATACCGGACAGGAATCGGCGGTGCGCAGCGTCAACATGGGTTGGGCGCTGGCATTGCTGGCCGGGCTCGGGACCTGGGCGCTGGCAGCTTATGTTATCGACGTCAGCGGCGCGCAACGGGAATTGCTCGAAGGCGCCACGGCGCTGTTTGCCAGCGTGATGGTGTTGTGGCTAGGTGTGTGGATGCACGATCGCCGCCACGCCGCGGCCTGGCAGGATTACGTCAAGAGCAGTCTGGTGGGCGGCGGCGGTCGCTTCGGTTTTGCGATCCTGGCGTTCTTCTCGGTGTACCGCGAGTTGTTCGAAGTGATCCTGTTTTACGAAACCCTGTGGCTGCAGGCAGGTCCCGCCGGGCACAACGCCGTGTTGGCAGGTGGCGCCACGGCACTGGTGTTGTTGATCGGCCTGGCGTGGGTCATCCTGCGCGGCTCGGCTAAGTTGCCGTTGACGCTGTTCTTCGGGATCAACGCGGCCCTGCTGTGCGCGCTGTCGGTGGTGTTCGCCGGGCATGGCGTCAAAGCGCTGCAAGAAGCCGGCATCTTCGGCACACGGCCAGTGCCGTTCTTTGAGTTCGACTGGCTCGGTATTCACGCCGACGCGTATTCGCTGAGCGCTCAACTGGTTGCCCTGCTGGCGATTGCGGTGTTGTATGGCCGTAGCTGGTTGGCGGAGAAGCGTAGGGCTGAGGTCGCATGAAGTCCTTGTAGGAGCTGCCGCAGGCTGCGAAAGCGGTGTGTCAGACGAATCATTCGCAGCCTTCGGCAGCTCCTACAAGTCCTGTGTAAATTGTTAAATACGAGGTTTCCCATGCGCGTCTGGATCGATGCCGACGCTTGCCCCAAGGCAGCCAAGGATCAAGTCATCAAATTCGCCCTCAAGCGTCAGTTCGAGGTGGTGCTGGTGGCCGGGCAGAGTCAGATCAAGCCCACTTACAGCCTGGTCAGACTGATCGTGGTGCCCAGCGGACCGGATGCAGCGGATGATTATCTGGTAGAGCACGCCGTGCCCGGTGAACTGGTGATCTGCAGCGATGTGCCGCTGGCTGACCGGCTGGTAAAGAACGGCGTCGCAGCCCTTGACCCGCGCGGCAAGGAGTTCGATGCCCAAAACATGGGTGATCGTCTGGCAGTGCGCAACCTGTTCACTGACCTACGTGAACAGGGCCAGATGGGCGGTGGTCAGCCCCCTTATGGCGATCGCGAAAAACAGGCTTTCGCCAACTCCCTGGACCGGATTCTCACCCGCCTCTCCCGCTGAGCCGCGCACCTAAAACGGTGCGCGCCCGCCTCAGAATGAATCACTCTGCACAGCCTGCGTTAAAAATACCGACCATAAGTGTGCAGGGTGAACACTCGCCACTATCACCTCAGCCTGCTTTTTTCTGCTTCACAGCGTTGCCCGGAAACGGCCTGGTTATTGCTCTGGCACCAGTCTGCCATTGAGTCCGAATCCCAACCTGTTGATGTGGAGAAAACCAGATGAGTTCACCCAGCGAGTTTCCCCTGAGCGAAGCCCCGCGTGAAGGACGCAAAGGGCTGCTGTCGATTTCCATGGTGTTATTCAGCTTTACGTTCTTCACCGGGACCATGTTTGCAGGCGGCAAGCTGGGCATGGCGTTCAACTTCGTCGACATGTTGTGGATCGCGGCGATTGGCAACAGCCTGTTGGCGATCTACGCGGCGGCGCTGGCCTTTATCGCCTCGCGCAGTGGTTTGAACACGGTATTGATGGGGCGTTTCTGCTTCGGTGAGGCAGGCAGTCGGCTGTCAGATGTCTTGCTCGGCTTCGCTGAACTGGGCTGGTACGCCTGGGGCACGGCGACCGTCGCGATTGTGCTGGTGAAAATGCTCGGCCTGGCCGAAGGTTTCACCACGCCGCTGATGGTCCTGTTCGGTCTGGGTTTCAGCATCACGGCAATTATTGGCTACAAAGGGCTGGATGTGCTGTCGCGGGTTTCGGTGCCGTTGATGTTCGTGCTGCTGATCATCTCCATGTACATCGCCACCCGCGATATCGGCGGTTTTCAGGGGCTTGCCGCGTTGATTCCCCATGAAACCATGACGCTTTCAGCGGCCATCACCATGGTCTTCGGGACCTTCGCCAGTGGCGCGACCCAGGCCACCAACTGGACGCGGTTGTCCCGCAGCGGGCGGGTGGCGGTGACAGCCAGCGTGGTCGCGTTTCTGCTGGGTAATGGCTTGATGGTGGTGGCGGGCGCTCGGTGTGCGATGGTTTATCAACAGGCCGATATCGTCGAAGTGATGATGCTTCAAGGCTTGTCGTTTGCTGCCGTGATCATGCTCTGCCTGAACCTGTGGACCATTCAGGGCCCGACCATCTACAACGTGTCGGCGGCCGCTTGCCACCTGTTGCGCAGCGAGCGGCGCCGGACCATGACCCTGATCGCCGCTGCACTGGGCATCGTGCTGGCCATTGGCGGCATGTACGAAATGCTGATTCCGTTTCTGGTATTGCTGGGTTCGATTATCCCGCCCATTGGTGGCGTGATCGTGGCTGACTTCTGGTACCGCCATCACGGCAAATACCCGGCGTTGGCCAGCGTCACGCTGCCGCGCTACAACCTGTTGGGGCTGTCGGCTTATGCCATCGGCGCCGCGCTGGCGTACTTCTCGCCCTGGATTGCGCCACTGGTCGGCATTGCGGCGTCGGCCATCTGTTACATCGTGCTGCTGGAAGTCACCGGCAAGCGCAGCCTGGTAGCCGCTGGCGTGCAGGAGGAGGTTTGAGCCTGACCGTTGCCGAAATCCTCCAGCTCCCGGGGCTGGAGGAAATGTCCGTGCGTGCCGGGTCCGCCAACCTGCATCGCAGCGTGCGCTGGTCCTATGTGGCGGAGAACGAGGGCATTGCTGACTGGATCATGGGCGGCGAGCTGGTCTTCGTCACGGGCATCAATTACCTGCGCGATGAAGCCAACCTGCTGCGCATGGTGCGCGAGGGCGATGCCAGCGGGATTGCCGGACTGGTGATCCTGACCGGGGATGCCTACATCCAGCAGATTCCTGATTCGGTGATCGAGCTGGCCGAGCAGTGCGGCCTGCCGCTGATCGAACAGCCGTATCTGCTGAAGATGGTGATCGTCACGCACCTGATCGGCACGGCGCTGGTGCAGATGGCGCAGACCAAGCGTTCACGCCACGACATTCTCGGCCAGTTGCTCAGCGGGGATTACCCCAGCCTGAGCATCGCCCGGCAGCGGGCCGCGCACCTGCGTTTGCCGCTGCACGTGCCCAGGCGGCTGGTGGCGTTGCGCTTGTCGGCGGTCAGCGTGCTGTTCGACAGCCATGAGCCGGAGGCGGCAGAGCGCTTGCTGCAGCACACACGACAAGCAGTGCTGGACCATCTCGACGCCTGGAACCGCGTTTTGCCAGACGCCTTGCCAGTTATTGTGCAGGGCGATCTGTTTATCCTGCTGCTGCCAGAACTGGATGCGGTCCGTAGCGAGCTGGCCCGGCTTTATCGCGAGCTGCTGCCGGTGCTGGGCGACATGGCCCTGTTCATGGGGCTGGCCCATCCGGTTGAGGACTGCGGGCAGTATCGGCAGGCATTGAATGAGGCCCGCCAGGCGCTGGATGTGGCTGAACATCTAAGACCGGCCAGTGGCCTGTGCGATTTCAGTGAGCTGGGTGTGCTGCGTCTGCTGCAAGCCGTGACGGATCGCTCGGTGATCGACAGCTTCGTCAAACAGATCCTCGGCCCGCTGATCGAGGCCAATCGCAAGCAGCCTCACGGCCTGATCGAAACACTCGATGCCTTGCTTCAACAGAACGGCAACGGGCTCAAGGCTGCTCAGCGCCTGGGCATCCACCGCAACACCATCAACCAACGTATTCAGCGTATCGAGCTGCTCAGCGGGCAGTCCCTCGACGACGCTAATTTTCGAATGAACGCTTCGGTCGCGCTGCTGGTGTGGCGCATGTCCGAAGCCCAGCGACAGGAATAACCATGCAAATCATCAATGCCACCCTGCGTAAAATCCCCGGCCTGCACACGGTCAGTTGGGAAAATGGTGTGATCACGGCTGTCACCGCGCAGCCCGAAACGCTGCATCCGCAATCGGACGACGTGGACGCCCGTGGCCAGTTGCTGATTGCGCCACTGGTTGAGCCACATATCCACCTGGACGCAACCCTGACCGCTGGCGAGCCTGAATGGAACATGAGCGGCACGCTGTTCGAAGGCATCGAGCGTTGGGCGCAGCGCAAGGAAACCATCACCCACGAAGACACCAAACAGCGCGCTCACACGACCATTCGCATGCTTGCCGAACACGGCATCCAGCACGTCCGCACCCACATCGACATCACTGACCCGACCCTGGGCGCGCTCAAGGCGATGCTCGAAGTGCGCGAAGAAGCGCGCCACCTGATCGACCTGCAAATCGTTGCCTTCCCTCAGGAGGGGATCGAATCCTACGAAGGCGGACGTGAATTGATGACGCGCGCCGTGGAAATGGGCGCGGATGTGGTGGGCGGTATTCCGCACTTTGAGAACACACGGGAGCAGGGCGTCAGCTCGATCAAGTTCCTCATGGACCTGGCTGAGCGAACGGGTTGCCTGGTGGATGTGCATTGCGACGAGACCGACGACCCGAATTCGCGCTTTCTTGAAGTGCTGGCTGAAGAAGCGCGGGTGCGTGGCATGGGCAGCCGGGTGACGGCCAGCCACACCACGGCCATGGGCTCGTATGACAATGCCTACTGTTCGAAGCTGTTCCGCCTATTGAAGCGCTCGGGTATCAATTTCGTGTCTTGCCCGACCGAGAGCATCCACCTGCAGGGGCGTTTCGACACCTACCCCAAGCGTCGCGGCCTGACCCGGGTTGCCGAGCTGGATCGCGCCGGTATGAACGTGTGCTTTGGTCAGGATTCGATCAAGGACCCGTGGTATCCGTTGGGCAACGGCAACATCCTGCGCATCCTGGATGCCGGTCTGCACATCTGCCACATGATGGGCTTTGAGGATCTGGCGCGCAGCCTGGACCTGGTCACCGACAATAGCGCCCGCACCCTTAACCTGGGCGAGGGTTACGGCATCGCCGTTGGCCGCCCGGCGAACCTGGTGATTCTGGATGCCGAGAGCGACTACGAAGCCGTGCGTCGCCAGGCGAAGGCGCGGGTGTCGATACGTGGCGGGAAAGTGCTGATGACGCGGGTGCCGGAGCGGGTGGAGTTCAGTTAAGGGATCCGCAAATTACGCGCGGGTCCGTGGGAGCGAATTCATTCGCGAAAGCGGTGTGTCAGGCACAGATGTTTATCAGGCCGGACGCCTTCGCGAATGAATTCGCTCCCACAGAATCGCATTTCAGACTGCGCCACCAGCGGTCGGGCTTTGACTCGATGACGCGGGTGCCGGAGCGGTGGAGTTCAGTTAAGGGATCCGCAAATTACGCGCGGGTCCGTGGGAGCGAATTCATTCGCGAAAGCGGTGTGTCAGGCACAGATGTTTATCAGGCCGGACGCCTTCGCGAATGAATTCGCTCCCACAGAATCGCATTCCAAAATTGCGCCACCAGCGGTCGGGCTTTGGCTCACTCCTCGTGCGTCAACTCCAGCACCCGGTCCACCAGCTTATTGATACCGGCGGCGGCTTCACCGATGGTCTGAGCCACCATGTAAGCCGGGGTGCTGACCAGTTTGCGGGCTTTGTCTTCGACGATCTCGGTGACTTCACATTCCTGATGCTCGCCTTTCATTCGAGTGATAGCGGCAGCGGTTTCGGCATCGTTGCCGATGGTGCACGTCACGCCGGGGCCATAGATTTTGGCCGCCAGCGCAGGTGAGATACAGATCAGCCCGACCGGCTTGCCTGCTGTCGCAAAGGCTTCTGCCAGGGCCAGAACTTCAGCCTGAACCTTGCAGTCCGAGCCCGCAGTCGCGAAGTCGGACAGGTTTTTGGCCGCGCCGAAACCACCCGGAATAATCAGCGCATCGAATTGCGTGACGTCAGCTTCACGGATGTCCTCAATGGCCCCGCGGGCGATGCGTGCCGACTCGACCAACACGTTGCGGGTCTCGGGCATTTCCTCGCCAGTCAGATGGTTGACCACATGATGCTGGGCGATATTGGGCGCAAAGCACTGCACCTGCGCGCCACGTTGATCCAGACGCAGCAGCGTCAGCACGCTTTCATGAATTTCCGCGCCGTCATAGACGCCACAGCCGGACAGAATCACGGCAACTTTCTTTTGCATGGTCGTACTCCCTTCGAGCGCAGCGGTCTGCCAAAGCCATGTATAGATTAGGCAGTTTGTCGATCTGTTCAGTGTTCGGACAAGAGGCAGCGGCGGGGATTCAATTTCGAAGGGATCAGGCAAGGAGGGTATGCAGCACCGGCGAGCGCAATAACCGGTTATTGCGCTCGCAAGGGTTTACTGATGGTTGGTCTTTTGGCTGTCTGTTTTGACGTCAGCGGGGACTTCAGCCGGGATCTGAGCCATGGCGCTGGCTTCAGCAGCGGCTGCCGAGGAGGCCAGGGCCTCTTCACGGGCGATACGAGCGTTCTTGAAGCGGCGACGCAGCCAGAGTGCGAAACCCAGCACCAGCAGCGCGCCCAGTACCCACAGCTCGTACTTCTTGATGTTACCCAGCATGCCTTCGAGCACGGCGCCGAAGTGATAGGCGGCATAACCCAGCGCGGTCGCCCAGACAGCGGCGCCGATGCCATTGAGGATCAGGTAACGCAGCGGCGGGTAGCCCGACAGGCCAATCGCTACAGGCATGACCGTGCGCAGGCCATAGACGAAGCGGAAGCTCAGAACCCACAGGTCCGGATGCTTGCGAATGTGCGCCAGAGCCTTGTCGCCCATGAGTTGCCAGCGCGGTTTGCGCGCCAGGATTTTGCGGCCATGTCTGCGCCCCATGTAATACCAGAGTTGATCCCCGGCGTAGCTTCCGAAGAAAGCCACGACCACGACCAGCTTGATGTCCATGTATTCGCGGAACGCCAGGAATCCGGCAAGAACCAGAATGGTCTCGCCTTCAAAGAAGGTGCCGATGAAGAGGGCAAAGTAGCCAAATTCGTGCAAGAAATTCTGGAGCATTGTCTGGATGCTGGCGAAATGAACGCGCAGCCTAACTCGGCCAAGCCATTCAGGAAAGTGTGCAAATGTGTCTCGACGTTAAACTTTCCTACAAGGACAATGGCAAACGCTCAGCTGCGGCCCTGAGTCGCACGCTGCCCCACGACTGTCACACATTGGTCATAATGGCGGCTTATAACTGTCGCGCTTGCCCGCGTATGCGGGCCCAGGAGTCTCGCCGTGAGCTTTACCCCCGCTAATCGCCTGTTCCCTCTCACCCGCCTCCGTCGCAATCGCCGCGATGATTTCTCTCGTCGTCTGGTCCGTGAAAATGTTTTGACCGTTGATGACCTGATCCTGCCTGTTTTTGTACTTGATGGTGAAAACCGTCGCGAAACAATCGCATCCATGCCGGGCGTTGAACGTCTGAGTATCGACCTGCTGCTTGAAGAAGCTCAGAAGTGGGTCGCCCTGGGCATTCCTGCCCTGGCGCTGTTCCCGGTGACGCCGGTCGAGAAAAAGACCCTGGACGGCGCCGAAGCCTGGAACCCGGACGGCATTGCCCAGCGTGCCACTCGCGCCCTGCGTGACCGCTTCCCGGAGTTGGGCGTCATCACTGACGTGGCGCTGGACCCGTTCACGACCCACGGTCAGGACGGCATCCTCGACGAAAACGGCTACGTACAGAACGACATCACGGTCGACGCGCTGGTCAAGCAAGCGCTGTCCCATGCTGACGCCGGTGCGCAGGTTGTGGCACCGTCGGACATGATGGACGGTCGGATTCAAGCCATCCGCGAAGCGCTGGAACTGGCCGATCACGTCAATGTGCGGATCATGGCTTACTCGGCCAAATACGCCAGCGCCTATTACGGGCCGTTCCGTGATGCAGTCGGTTCGGCACTGAATCTGGGCAAGGCGAACAAGGCGTCCTATCAAATGGACCCGGCCAACAGCAATGAAGCGCTGCACGAAGTGGCCGCTGATCTGGCTGAAGGCGCTGACATGGCCATGGTCAAACCGGGCATGCCTTATCTGGACATCCTTTATCGGGTCAAGGATGAGTTCAAAGTGCCGACCTTTGTTTATCAAGTCAGCGGTGAGTACGCGATGCACATGGCGGCCATCCAGAACGGCTGGCTCAGTGAAGCGGTCATTCTTGAATCGCTCACGGCTTTCAAACGCGCAGGTGCTGACGGCATCCTTACTTATTTCGCCGTCCGAGCTGCAGAATTGTTGAAAGGGCAATAGCCCGTACAGGAACATTCATGAATACCGAAGGACTCACCGAAGCTACTGTTGAAGTCGATGTCGAGCAGACCCTGCCGGTCGTCGAACCCAGCGTCGAGGTCATACCTGCTGTTGTAGAAGCCGCGCACCCGGTGCCGGCGATTGTCGTGCCGAACCTGGACGACAGCAGCCTGTATATCCATCGTGAACTGTCGCAGCTCAAGTTCAACATTCGCGTGTTGGAGCAGGCACTGGATGAGTCCTATCCCTTGCTGGAGCGGCTCAAGTTCCTGCTGATCTTCTCCAGCAACCTCGATGAGTTCTTCGAAATTCGTGTCGCCGGCCTCAAGAAGCAGATCACTTTTGCTCGCGAACAAGCGGGCGCCGACGGTCTGCAGCCGCATCAGGCCCTGGCCCGCATCAGTGAACTGGTGCATGGCCACGTCGATCGCCAGTACGCGATCCTCAATGACATCCTGCTGCCTGAGCTTGAAAAGCATCAGGTGCGCTTTATTCGCCGCCGCCACTGGAACGCCAAGATCAAAGCCTGGGTGCGGCGTTACTTCCGTGACGAGATCGCGCCGATCATCACCCCGATCGGCCTGGACCCGACGCACCCGTTCCCGCTGCTGGTGAACAAGAGTCTGAACTTCATCGTCGAGCTTGAAGGCGTCGATGCCTTTGGCCGCGACTCCGGTCTAGCGATCATTCCGGCACCGCGCCTATTGCCTCGGGTGATCAAGGTGCCTGAGGATGTCGGCGGCACCGGGGACAACTTCGTGTTCCTGTCGTCGATGATTCACGCTCACGCCGATGACCTGTTCCAGGGCATGAAGGTCAAGGGCTGCTACCAGTTCCGCCTGACCCGTAACGCCGACCTGGCGCTGGATTCCGAAGACGTCGAAGACCTGGCCCGCGCGCTGCGTGGCGAGTTGTTCTCCCGTCGTTATGGTGATGCGGTACGTCTGGAGGTGGCAGACACCTGCCCTAAACACCTGTCGGATTACCTGCTCAAGCAATTCAACCTGGCCGAATCCGAGTTGTACCAGGTCAATGGCCCGGTCAACCTGACGCGGCTGTTCAGCATCACCGGTCTGGACAGCCATCCGGAGCTGCAATACCAGCCGTTCACCCCGGCGATCCCCAAGCTGTTGCAGAACAGCGAGAACATTTTCAGCGTGATCAGCAAGCAGGACATTCTGCTGCTGCACCCTTACGAATCCTTCACGCCAGTCGTCGACCTGCTGCGTCAGGCTGCAAAAGATCCAAACGTGCTGGCCGTGCGCCAGACGCTGTATCGCAGCGGCGCGAACTCGGAAATCGTCGACGCGCTGGTGGACGCGGCGCGTAACGGCAAAGAGGTCACGGCGGTGATCGAACTGCGTGCGCGTTTTGATGAAGAGTCCAACCTGCAATTGGCCAGTCGTCTGCAAGCGGCCGGTGCGGTGGTGATCTATGGCGTGGTGGGCTTCAAGACTCACGCCAAGATGATGCTGATCCTGCGGCGCGAAGCAGGCGAGATCGTGCGTTACGCGCACTTGGGTACCGGCAACTACCACGCGGGCAACGCGCGTCTGTACACCGACTACAGCCTGCTGACCTCCGACGATGCCTTGTGCGAAGACGTCGGCAAAATGTTCAGCCAGTTGATCGGCATGGGCAAAACCCTGCGCATGAAGAAGCTGCTGCACGCGCCGTTTACGCTGAAGAAGGGCATGCTCGACATGATTGCCCGGGAGACGCAGTTCGCGGCCGAAGGTAAACCTGCGCACATCATCGCCAAGTTCAACTCACTGACCGATCCGAAGATCATCCGTGCGCTGTACAAGGCGAGCCAGTCCGGCGTGCGTATCGATCTGGTGGTGCGTGGCATGTGCTGTCTGCGTCCGGGCATTGCCGGGGTCTCACACAACATCCACGTGCGCTCGATCATCGGCCGCTTCCTGGAGCACACCCGTGTGTTCTATTTCTTGAATGGCGGCGACGAGCAGATGTTCCTGTCCAGCGCCGACTGGATGGAGCGCAACCTCGACAAGCGCGTCGAGACCTGCTTCCCGGTGGAAGGCAAGAAGCTGATCCTGCGGGTCAAGCGCGAGCTGGAGTTGTATCTGACCGACAACACCCACAGCTGGCTGCTGCAGTCGGACGGCACTTACGTGCGCAGTTCCCCGACTGGCAACCAGAACGCCCGCAATGTGCAGGCGACGCTGTTGGAGCGTTTGAGTAACCCTGTCCTCAGCGTACGCTGAGGACGATTCCGACTCGGGTCAACCAGGTCGCTTCCTGCTCGAAGTCGGCCTGGGTCAGCTGGTTGTTTTCCAGCCAGCCATCAGGGAATACCACATCAAGATTGTTGCCGCTGGCGGTGAGCACCGGCTGAGGCATTTCCTGCGTGCCCCGAATGTGATGGAACAGGATCGCGAAACGCAGCAGCACGCACAGGCGGATCAGCTTGTCGCCCTCTGCGCCGAACTCGGCGAACTTGTCCTTGGGAATATTACGGCGATGACCGCGCACCAGTAGCGCGAGCATTTGCTGGTCTTCGCGCGAGAAACCCGCCAGGTCCGAGTGCTCGATCAGATAAGCGCCGTGCTTGTGGTAGTGATAGTGAGCAATGTCCAGGCCGATTTCATGCACCTTGGCGGCCCAGCTCAACAGTTCACGATAACTCTCGTCTTCCAGGTCCCATGCCTGAGCGACCTGCTCAAGGGCTAGCAGGGCTTTACGCTCCACACGGTCGGCCTGTTCAAGGTCGGCGTGGTAACGCTCCATCAGCGAGCTCAGGGTGCGTTCACGGACGTCTTCGTGTTGATGGCGGCCCATGAGGTCATAGAGCACGCCTTCACGCAGCGCGCCTTCGCAGTGGTCCATACGCTTGAGTTCCAGCGCATCGAAGATCGCTTCGAGAATTGCCAGGCCTGCCGGGAAGATCGAGCGGCGATCGGGCTTGATGCCGTCGAAGTCGATTTTTTCCACGTCGCCCAGTTTGAACAGCTTGCGCTTGAGCCAGGCCAGGCCTTCGGCATTGACCTCGCCCGAGCCCTGGCCGTTGGCCTTGAGGGCCAGGCCGATGGCGCGAATGGTGCCCGACGAGCCGATGGCTTCATCCCACTTCAAGCGGTGCAGGGCGTGCTCGATGCTCATGATCTCCAGACGCGCCGCCGTGTAGGCCTGTGCATAACGTGCCGGAGTGATCTTGCCGTCTTTGAAGTAACGCTGGGTGAAACTCACGCAACCCATTTGCAGGCTTTCGCGCAGCAGCGGCTCGAAGCGCTGGCCAATGATGAATTCTGTACTGCCGCCGCCGATGTCCGCCACCAGGCGTTTGCCGGGGGTGTCGGCGAGGGTGTGAGAGACGCCGAGGTAGATCAGGCGCGCTTCTTCACGGCCGGAAATGACTTCCACCGGATGGCCGAGGATTTCTTCAGCGCGGCGGATGAATTCGCCACGGTTGCGCGCTTCACGCAGGGCATTGGTGCCCACGATACGCACGGCGCCCAGCGGCAGGCCGTTGATCAGCTGTGCGAATCGCTTCAGGCAATCCAGGCCGCGCTGCATGGCTTCTTCGTTGAGCGTGCGCTCTTCGGTGATACCGGCGGCCAGTTGGACCTTCTCGCCAAGGCGCTCCAGAATGCGGATATCGCCCATATTGGCCTTGGCAACCACCATGTGGAAGCTGTTGGAGCCCAGGTCGATGGCAGCGATCAGGGAAAGATTCTTGGCTTTGGATTGCGGCATGATCAGAAAATCTCGGTCGATAACCGCGCCATCGTGCCACGAACCTTGCCCCGCGCCAACGCGAAGCTTTGAAGGTGGCGTTTAGCCTGCAAATTCGATAGCGCACGCGTGAACTGTGGGAGCGAATTCATTCGCGAAGAGGCCGGTACATTCAATGCATCTTTACCGGCAGGAACGTCGCCTTCGCGAATGAATTCGCTCCCACAGGGTTCCGGTTTCAATCGGGTGATGTGCGACATCTTCAAACCGGCAGGCTCGTGGTGGATTTGATCTCCGACAGCGCCACCGTCGAATTCACTTCCTGAATCCCCGGCACCAGCGACAGCTTCTCGAAAAAGAAGCACTCATAAGCCTCGATGTCTGGCGTCACGATGCGCAGCAGAAAATCCACTGAACCCATCAGCACGTAGCATTCGAGCACTTCCGGGAAGCCGCGAATGGCCTCGGTGAATTCGGTGAAGTTCGAGCGGCCATGGGCGTTGAGTTTGACCTCCGCAAATATCTGCGTATTGAGGCCAATTTTCTTGCGGTCTAGCAGCGCCACCTGACGGCGGATCACTCCTTCGTCCTTCAAGCGCTGAATGCGCCGCCAGCACGGGGATTGCGATAACCCCACCGCTTCGGCGATCTGTGCGCTGGACAGCGAAGTGTCTTCCTGCAGCAGGGCCAGAATCTTGCGGTCATAAGCATCCAGCTCGATTTGCATAAACAATTCCAGAGTTTAATAAGTTACGCATTAACAAGTCTTTCTAGCGTCGATATCGCCAATCTTAGACCAGATATTTCCACTGCGGCATGTAAGAATTTCGTTCACTCGCACTGCATTATTCTTTGGAGAGGCCCACATGCCCAATCTCGAAGCCGTTCCCGCTCTGCCACACCGCCCGGATGTCTGGTCGGCCAGCAACGTGCAATGCTCGGTGCGGTATGAGATTCAGATCGAGGCTGAAGCCGATTCGCTGTGCCGGGTGCTCAATCTGTTTGCGATGCAGTACCTGATCCCGCAGCAGGTCAACGTCATGCATCAGGACGAGATGCTCAGCATCGACGTGCAACTGAGCGGGCTGACCTGGCATCGGGCGCAGGTCATTGGTCAAAAAATGCGCAGCCTGATCAACGTCTGCTCGGTCGAGCTGGAACAGCTACCAACTGCGCACAATGCACATCCTGCGGTCGCCCTCGCGGCGGGTTGAGGCCGGGAGGCATCTCAGCGGAAAAAATTCGCAAACGTTGGGTTCGCAGACTCGGCAACAACTGACATGCTGGTGACTACTCTTGGTTCGTCTGAACCAACCTGTCCAAAGGAATACGCATGTCAGTCCTTGCCTCATCATCCCAGGACCGTTGGCTGGATCTGAATGATCTGCTCAGAGAGCTGGTTGCCCAGGGCACCCTTGACCAGAACAGCGCCGAACAGGCCCTGACCATGCGCCGCAGTTCGGCCAACAGCCAGTTGCACCCGCTGGAATTTATCGCTGCGCTGCAACTCGATGACCTCAACCGGCCAGGGCGCAAGCTGGATCTGGAAACTCTGACGGCCTGGCTGGCCAGGCAAAGCGGTCAGCCCTACATGCGCATCGACCCGTTGAAAATCAAAGTCGCCTCCGTGACGCCGTTGATGTCCTACGCCTTTGCCCAGCGGCACAAGATTCTTGCGGTGGCGGTGGACCGCGAATCGGTGACCATCGCCAGCGCCCAGCCCTATGTCAGCGCATGGGAAGCCGATCTGACTCACGTGCTCAAGCTGCCGATCAAACGCGTGGTGGCCAACCCCACTGACATTCAGCGGCTGGCGGTGGAGTTTTATCGCCTGGCGAAGTCCGTCAGCGGCGCCTCATCGACTGATCAGAAAATGAGCAGCATGGGCAACTTCGAACAGTTGCTCAAACTCGGCGCCAGCGATCAGGAGCCAGACGCCAATGACGCGCACATCGTCAATATCGTCGACTGGCTGTTCCAGTACGCCTTTCAACAGCGCGCCAGTGATATACATATCGAGCCGCGCCGCGAACAGGGCACGGTACGTTTTCGCATCGACGGCGTGCTGCACAACGTTTATCAATTCCCCGCGCAGGTCACCATGGCCATCGTCAGCCGCCTGAAGAGCCTGGGCCGGATGAATGTCGCGGAAAAACGCAAACCCCAGGACGGCCGGGTCAAGACCACGACCCCTGATGGTGGCGAAGTCGAGCTCAGGCTGTCGACACTGCCGACGGCGTTTGGCGAAAAAATGGTCATGCGGATCTTCGACCCGGAAGTGCTGCTGAAAAACTTCGACCAACTGGGCTTTTCCAACGACGACCTGCGCCGCTGGGAGGGCATGACGCGCCAGCCCAACGGCATCATCCTGGTGACGGGGCCGACCGGTTCCGGCAAGACCACCACGCTCTACACCACGCTGAAAACCCTGGCGACCTCCGAGGTCAATCTGTGCACCATTGAAGACCCCATCGAGATGGTCGAGCCGGCGTTCAATCAGATGCAGGTCCAGCACAATATCGACCTGACCTTTGCCAGCGGTGTGCGGGCGCTGATGCGGCAAGACCCGGACATCATCATGATCGGTGAGATCCGCGATCTGGAGACCGCCGAAATGGCGATCCAGGCAGCACTGACCGGTCACCTGGTACTGTCGACCTTGCACACCAACGACGCACCGAGCGCGATCAGTCGCATGCTCGAACTCGGCGTACCCCACTATCTGCTCAAGGCCACGATCCTTGGGGTCATGGCGCAACGTCTGGTCAGAACCCTCTGCCCGCATTGCAAGGCGCCGGTCGCCCTGGATGAGACCGACTGGCAGAGCCTGACGCGCCCCTGGCAAGCCCCGGTGCCTTCCGGAGCGCAACAGGCTGTGGGTTGCGTGGAATGCCGCGACACGGGCTATCGCGGCCGCGCCGGGGTGTACGAAATCATGTTGATGTCCGATGGCGTTCGGGCCCTGATCAGTGCCGACATGGACCTCACTGCCATGCGTCGCCAGGCCTTCAAGGAAGGCATGCGCAGCCTGCGTCTGTCCGGCGCTCAGAAAGTCGCCGCCGGGCTGACTACGCTTGAAGAAGTGCTGCGGGTCACGCCGCAGAGTGAGCAGCGTTAGAAATCGTTCAAATTGAACTCTGTGGGAGCGAGTTTGCTCGCGAAGAGGCCGTTACATCCACATATATTTTGTAGGCAGAAACATTGCCTTCGCGAGCAAGCTCGCTCCCACAGAGAGATCACAGGGGCTTGGAGAAACCGCTCACATTCAGAGCAGGTTTCCCCGCCGCTGCTGGCCGAACTCTGACTTAATAGCCCACTGATAAAAATTCGCAACCAACAGGGATCCGTTATGCAAATCGGTAGTGTCGTTTTACTGTTCGTCGCGCTGGCTGTGGCCATCGTCTTCATGGGTTTCAAGGTCGTGCCTCAGGGCTATCAGTGGACGGTCGAACGCTTCGGCCGTTACACCAACACGCTCAAGCCGGGCCTGAACATCATCGTGCCGGTGATGGACCGCATCGGGCGCAAGATCAACGTGATGGAAAGCGTGCTGGACATCCCGCCTCAGGAAGTCATCACCGCCGATAACGCCACGGTGCAAATCGACGCCGTGTGTTTCTTCCAGGTGGTCAACACCGCCCAGGCGGCTTACGAGGTGAACAACCTTGAGCACGCCATCCGCAATCTGCTGCAAACCAACATCCGTACCGTGCTCGGCTCCATGGAGCTGGACGCGATGCTCAGCCAGCGTGACAACATCAACGAGAAGCTCCTGCGCACCGTGGACGAAGCCACCGCGCCCTGGGGCATCAAGATCACCCGGATTGAAATCAAGGACATCAGCCCGCCCGCAGATTTGATGGCGGCCATGTCCGGCCAGATGAAAGCCGAGCGGATCAAGCGTGCGCAAATCCTCGAAGCTGAAGGTCTGCGGGCTGCGGCGATCCTGACCGCCGAGGGCAAGAAACAGGCGCAGATTCTCGAAGCAGAAGGCGGGCGGCAGGCGGCGTTTCTGGAGTCCGAAGCGCGGGAACGTCAGGCCGAAGCAGAGGCTCAGGCCACTAAAGTGGTGTCCGAAGCGATTGCCAACGGCAACGTACAGGCGGTCAACTATTTCGTCGCGCAGAAGTACATCGATGCGCTGGGCAAGCTGGCGTCGGCCAACAACAGCAAAGTTATCCTGATGCCGCTGGAAGCCAGTCAGGTGATCGGCGCAGTGGGCGGGATCGGTGAAATCGTCAAAGCCACTTTCGACACCAAGAAAACCTGAGGCGCACTGATGGAATTCCTGCAAAACCTGTCGTTCTGGGATTGGCTCGGGCTGGGCACGGTGTTGTTGATTCTCGAAGTGTTCGGCGCGGGCGGCTATCTGTTGTGGATGGGCGTGGCGGCGGCAGCGGTAGGGATTCTGACCTTCGTGCTTCCCGCCATGGCGTGGACCGTGCAGTTTCTGCTGTTCGCGGTACTGTCGGTGCTCACCGCTGTCTACTGGTGGCGTCGCCAGCGCACAGTCAACCGGCCTTCGGATCAACCCGGCTTGAACATGCGCGGCCAGGAACTGATCGGCCGTACCTTCATCGTCCATGACGCCATCGTTGAGGGGCGGGGCAAGATCAAGGTCGGCGATGGCGTGTGGATCGTCACCGGCGCGGATGCAGCGGTGGGCAGCCAGGTGCGGGTGATCGGGCAGGACGGGGCGATCTTGCGGGTCGAAAAGGCATAACTGCCCTGTAGGAGCTGCCGAAGGCTGCGAATGACGGTGTGTCAGGAAACCTGATTCGCAGCCTTCGGCAGCTCCTACAGGGTCCGTGGCCCATCTATGGAACTACCACGTCCCTCCCGGCATCAAAGGGTTTCAGAACATCCATCGTTGGAGTACCCCACCATGCGTCTCAAGCTCGCTGTCGCCACGTTTGCTCTGCTTTCTCTCCCGGTCGGTTCAGCAATGGCTGACGCAGGGTTCTGGCGCGATGTCATTTCCTCCGGCGCCACCACCGGTTCGACTTATCTGACGTTCAAGGATCACAAGCTGATCGTTGCTGCACAGGACGACGCAGGCAGCTTCGTCGCCAGCGACGGCGGTATCCGCGGTCCTTTCCTGGAAGCCGCTATCGCGCAATTGCGCAGCGAGAACCCAGGCCTGAACGCTTCGGACATGGACCTGGCCAACGCCATCCTGACCAAGAACCTGGTTGCTGAAAACCAGTAAGCACCAGACAAAAAAATGCCGCTCCATTGAGCGGCATTTTTTATGGCTGACGTTTCGGCTTATTCGCCGATAGCGCTCTGGTAGCCCGCTGCGTCAAGCAGTTTTGCCAGGTCTGCATCCACATCGCTTGGCTTGACCTTGAAGATCCACGCCGAGTAAGGCGAGGAGTTCAGCAGCTCAGGCTCGCCGCCCAGTGCTTCGTTGACTTCAACCACTTCGCCGCCTACCGGCGAGTAAATGTCGGACGCGGCTTTCACCGATTCAACAACACCAGCAGCGTCGCCAGCAGCGAAGACCTTGCCGATTTCCGGCAGCTCGACGAAAACCACATCACCCAGCGCTTCCTGAGCGTGATCGGAAATACCGACGACGATCAGATCACCTTCTTTTTTCGCCCATTCGTGGCTTTCAGCGAAACGCAGTTCGGCGGGGATAGTGCTCATTTAGTCATCCTCAAAGTCGGGTCAGCGGTAAACCCGCCAGAAAAATTCAGTTCACAGTCAGTTGAATCAAATCAAATCAAATCAAATCATGGCTCGGCCATGACGTACAAACGTGGGGCGTACCACGCGAACCGGATACCATTTGCCGCGGATTTCCACCTCGGCGCGGTCAGCGGTTGCGATGGGCACACGTGCCAAGGCAATCGATTTGCTTAGCGTAGGAGAGAAACTACCACTGGTGATCTCTCCTTCGCCAATTTCTGCGATGCGCACCACCTGATGGGCGCGTAAAACACCGCGCTCTTCGAGCACCAGCCCGACCAGTTTTGATGTCACGCCTCTAGCGCGCTCGGCTTCCAGTGCGGCACGGCCGATGAATTGGCGGTCTGCAGGCTCCCAGGCGATGCTCCAGGCCATATTGGCGACCAGCGGCGATACGCTCTCGTCGATATCCTGGCCGTATAGGTTCATGCCCGCTTCCAGGCGCAAGGTATCCCGCGCGCCGAGGCCGATAGGGGAAATGCCCGCGCCCACCAGATCATTGAAAAAGCCCGGCGCCTGCTGCGACGGCAGGATGATTTCCAGCCCGTCTTCACCCGTGTAGCCGGTGCGGGCGATGAACCAGTCACCTTCCTGACGACCTTCGAATGGCTTGAGCTGACGGATAAGCTCGGCGCGCGATGAACTCAACAGCTCGGCAATCTTGGTCCGCGCATGAGGGCCTTGAATCGCCAGCATCGACAAATCCGTACGGCGGGTCAGCTTCACGTCGAAGTCGTTCAGGTGTACGAACATCCAGGCCAGGTCCTTGTCACCCGTGGCCGCATTGACCACCAGGCGATAACCGTCCGGCGCCAGATAGACAATCATGTCGTCGACGATCCCCCCGTCGGAATCGAGCATCGCGCTGTACAGCGCGCTACCTACATCCTTGAGCCGATCGACATCGTTGGCGAGCAGACGCTGAAGCCAGATTTTGGCCTGCGTGCCTGCCACATCAATGACGTGCATGTGAGAGACATCGAACACACCGCAATCGCGGCGCACCTGATGGTGTTCCTCGACCTGCGATCCGTAATGCAGCGGCATATCCCAACCACCAAAGTCGACCATCTTCGCGCCCAGCGCGAGGTGCAGGTCGAAGAGCGGCGTACGCTGTCCCATGGGTTTCTCCTTCCGGGCGTGGCGAAGGTGCGGACAGGCAAAACGCTGACAGGCCCCCGTGAATTGGGGTTTGGAGCAGATCGCAACATGTCGAACAGTCTGACAGACCACACCGATTGCGGCGCATTGTAGCCGCACGGCGGTAGACCCGCACCTAACCGTTTCGGCGTGCAGAACGCCTGATTAAACCGATGACTGGCAACAAGCCAACGAGTACCAAGGTCAGAGCGGGCAGGGCGGCTCTGGCCCACTCACCTTCGCTGGTCATTTCAAAGATGCGCACTGCCAGCGTGTCCCATCCAAACGGGCGCATGAGCAGGGTGGCGGGCATTTCTTTGAGTACATCAACGAAGACCAGCAGCGCGGCGCTCAAGGCACCGGGCACCAGCAACGGCAGATACACCTTGAAAAACAATCGCGGCCCACTGACACCCAGGCTTCGTGCGGCTTCTGGCAGAGAAGGGCGAATGCGCGACAGGCTGTTCTCCAGCGGCCCATAGGCCACAGCAATGAAGCGCACCAGATAAGCGAGCAACAGCGCCGAAAGGCTGCCCAGCAACAGTGGCTTGCCTGCGCCGCCCAGCCAGCTGGACAGTGGGATCACCAGCTCGCGATCCAGATAACTGAACGCCAGCATGATCGACACCGCCAGCACCGAACCGGGCAGGGCGTAGCCCAGATTGGCCAGCCCGACGCCGGCGTTTATTGCCGGTGTAGGAGCCAGGCGCCGGGCGAAGGCCAGGACCAGCGCCACACTGACGGTAATCAGCGCCGCCATGCCGCCCAAGTACAGCGTGTGCAAGATCAGCCCGGTGTAGCGCTCATCGAGATCGAAACGCCCCCGTTGCCAGACCCAGATGATCAGTTGCAGCATCGGCACCGCAAACGCACAGATGACCACCAATCCACACCAGACACTGGCCGCCAGGGCCTTGAAGCCGCGCAGGTGGTAGAGCGCCTTGACCCGTGGGCGCTCGTTGGTGGCGCGGCTTGCGCCTCGGGCCCGACGTTCGCCGTACAAAACCACCATCACCGCCAGTAATAGCAGGCTCGCCAACTGCGCCGCGCTGGAGAGGCTGAAGAAGCCGTACCAGGTTTTATAAATGGCGGTGGTGAAGGTATCGAAGTTGAACACCGACACGGCGCCGAAATCCGCCAGGGTCTCCATCAACGCCAGCGCGACACCAGCGCCAATCGCCGGGCGAGCCATGGGCAACGCGACCCGCCAGAAGGCTTGCAGCGGTGTTTGCCCGAGAATCCGCGCCGCCTCCATCAAACCTTTGCCCTGAGCGATGAATGCCGTGCGCGCCAGCAGGTAGACGTAGGGATAGAACACCAGCACCAGCACAATGATCACGCCCCCGGTGGAACGCACGCGCGGCAGACGAAAGCCGGTGCCAAACCATTCGCGGAGCAGCGTCTGCACGGGGCCCGCAAAATCCAGCAGGCCGACAAACACGAAGGCCAGCACATAGGCCGGAATCGCGAAGGGCAGCATCAAGGCCCAGTCCAGCCAGCGTCGGCCGGGGAATTCACACAGGCTGGTGAGCCAGGCGAGACTGACGCCGAGCAACGTGACGCCCACCCCGACGCCCAGGATCAACGTCAGGGTATTGCCGAGCAGGCGGGTCATCTGGGTATCCCACAGATGCGCCCAGATCTGCGCGTCGATGGTTTGCCAGGACAACAGCAAAACGCTCAACGGCAGCAGCACCAGTGCAGCGATGCTGAAGACAAGCGGATACCAGCGGCGTTGGGCGGGATGGGCCAAGGGTGGGTCTCGGTGGGGCGGATACTACAAATTAGGTGGGAGCGAGCTTGCTCGCGAAGACAATAATCCAACAACTGAAGATGTGTCGGATGTACTGGCCCCTTCGCGAGCAAGCTCGCTCCCACAGGGTGTTCACCTATGGGAGCGAGCGCTGATCAATTCCAACCCACGCGATCCATCATGCGGATCGCTTCGGCCTGGCGCTTGCCGGCGACTTCGACCGGGATGGTATCAGCCTTGAATGCGCCCCAGCTCGCCACTTCCGCAGAAGGCGCGACGTTCGGGTTGGCCGGGAATTCCTGGTTGGTGCCGGAGAAGATTGCCTGGGCTTCAGGTCCTGTCATCCACTCGACCATCGCCTTGGCGGCCTCCGGGTGCGGCGCATGTTTGGTCAGACCGATACCCGACAGGTTTACGTGAACCCCGCGATCCGCCTGGTTAGGCCAGAACAGCTTCACCGCCAGCTCAGGTTTTTCCTTGTGCAGGCGGCCGTAGTAGTAAGTGTTGACGATGCCGACATCGCATTGCCCGGCGTTGATCGCTTCCAGCACGGCGATGTCATCGGAGAACACATCCGTAGACAGGTTATTGACCCAGCCCTTGAGGATCTTCTCGGAGGCTTCGGCGCCATGGGTTTCGATCAGGGTCGCCGTCAGCGACTGGTTGTAGACTTTCTTGGCCGTACGCAGGCACAGGCGACCTTCCCAGTCTTTGCCCGCCAGCGCTTCGTACGTGGACAGCTCCGCAGGCTTCACCCGGTCCGTGGAGTAGGCGATGGTCCGCGCGCGCAGGCTCAGGCCTGTCCAGCTGTGGGTGGAAGAGCGGTATTGCGCAGGAATGTTGGCGTCGATCACCGGAGAGGTGAAGGGCTGCAGAATGCCCATCTGTTCCGCCTGCCAGAGGTTACCGGCGTCCACGGTGAGCAACAGGTCAGCGGTTGCGTTCTCGCCTTCGGCCTTGATGCGCTGCATCAGCGGCGCTTCCTTGTCGGTGATGAACTTGACCTTTACACCGGTCTTGGCGGTATACGCGTCGAAAACCGGCTTGATCAGCTCGTCAATTCGAGAGGAATAAACCACGACCTCATCGGCAGCCTGGGCGGTGGTGCCGAGCACTGTCAGTGTCAACGCAGCCAGAAGACGCTTGCTTGCCTGCATGGGAGTGTCTCGCTTCGCAAAATGAGGCGAAATGGTAGTGAATCCCATTTGCCACGTCTGGCTGGACGCGTAACAGAATGTTGCGGGGCAGTCCGGGTGGGTGAAAACTTGTGGGAGCGACCGGGGTGGCGCTCCACCTTGCTCGCGAAGAGGTCGGGACATCCGATATATATCTGGCGGCAGGAACATTGCCTTCGCGAGCAAGGTGGAGCGCCACCCCGGTCGCTCCCACAGGAATCAATTGAGGCTGGGATCCCGTGGGGTTGCAGGCATACACAAATCCCCCACAGGATAAACGCCGACAGGCTCTACAAACGCGCCAACTCCGGCAAATCCCCGCTCAACCCCAGCGCCTGGCGCACAAACGTCGCTTTGGCTTCCGGCATTTGATTGACCAGCTTCAGGCCTGTATTGCGCAGCCATCGCAACGGCAGTTGATCCGCCTGGAACAAGCGCTCGAAGCCTTCCATCGCTGCCATCAAGGCCAAATTGTGCGGCATGCGGCGGCGTTCGAAGCGGCTCAGCACGCGGATGTCTGCCAAGCGCTCGCCACGCTCGACAGCGTGCAGCAGTACTTCAGCCAGCACCGCCGCATCGAGGAAGCCCAGATTCACCCCTTGCCCGGCCAGCGGGTGGATGGTGTGCGCCGCGTCGCCGATCAAGGCCAAGCCTTCAGCCACATAGCGCTTGGCATGACGCTGGCGCAACGGCACGCATACACGCGGGTCTGCAGCCATTACAGGCCCGAGACGGCCTTCAAACGCCTGCTCAAGTTCGCGGCAGAAGGTCGCGTCGTCCAGCGCGGTGAGGCGCTCTGCTTCATTGGGTGTAACCGACCAGACGATAGAGCACCAATGCTCGCCCGCCCGCTCCAGCGGCAAAAAGGCCAAAGGGCCGTTGTCCGTAAAACGCTGCCAGGCCGTTTTGTGATGCGATCGCTCAGTGCGCACGCTGGTGACGATGGCGTGATGCAGGTAATCCCATTCGCGGGTGGCTGTGCCGGTCAGTTTGCGCACAGCAGAGTTGGCGCCGTCTGCGGCCACCACCAGCGGCGCGCGCAATTGTCGGCCATCGGCCAGCGTCAGCAGCCAGTCATCGCCGGAGCGACGGATCTGCTCGAGACGCGCATTGGCCAGCAAGCCGATATCGCAATCATGCAATCGGTCCAGCAAGGCGTCCTGAACCACGCGGTTTTCGACGATATGGCCGAGCACATCGGCGTGCACGCTGGCGGCAGAAAAGTGGATCTGTCCGGTACCGCTGCCATCCCAGACCTGCATTTCGCCGTATGGGCTGGCGCGACGTTGGGCGATGCCATCCCATACATCCAGGCGTTGCAGGATGCGCTGGCTGGCGGCAGACAAGGCGCTGACCCGAGGCTCGAAGGGCGCCTGTGTGTCGAACGGCTTGACGCTCAGCGGGCCACCGTCGACCACGATGATATTCAGGCCACTGCCTTGCAGCGCCAGCGCCAAGGCGCTGCCGACCATTCCGGCTCCAACAATCAGCAGATCTGCGCGGGTTTCCATGCTTTAAATCGTTCTCGCTGAGGGCGTGAGCCGGTGAATACAAAACAGTGGGTTAGACATTGGGCCGAGTTCCCAGCCCCATGGCCTGCCGGGCGAACCAGCGTTTGGCCGGAGGCAATAAATCGAGACCGAGCAAACCAATGTTGCGGCCAGCGGCAATCAGCGGCTGGTTGCTGCCGAACAGACGCGTGACCTGATCGGAAAAACCCACGGTCAACTGTTGATCCAGACGCTGCTGTTCGCGATAACGCTGCAAGGTCGGCAAATCACCGGGCTGCGTTTCGCTGGTCAGCAGGGTATGGGCCAGCGCATCGGCATCACGCAAAGACAAGTTGAAGCCCTGGCCCGCAATCGGGTGCAGGCTATGGGCCGCGTTACCCAGTACGACCAGGTGCGAGCGGACTTGTTCTTCGGCTTCGATCAAGTTGAGGGGGTACACATGCCGCGCGCCGACTTGCTGCAACGTGCCGAGGCGATAGCCGAACACATTCTGCAGTTCGCTGAGGAAGCTGCGGTCGTCCAGCGCAGCCAGGCGCTGGGTGTCAGCGCCGGTGCGGGTCCAGACCAATGCGCAGCGGTTTTCCGGCAGCGGCAGCAAGGCCATCGGACCTTCATCGGTGAAACGTTCGAACGCCTGCCCGCAATGGGCTTCGCTCGGAGTGATGTTGGCGATCAGTGCGCTCTGGTTGTAAGGCCGCTGGCGAACGCCAATCCCCAACTGCTCGCGCAGGCTGGAGCGCCCGCCATCAGCCAGCACGGCCAAGTCGCATTCCAGCTCGGTTTCATCGTCCAGCAACAGCCTGTAGCCATCAGGCAGCGCTTTCATGTGTTTGACTTCGGCCGGCACGCGCCAGGTGACCACGTCCTTGTCCAGGCCTTGCCACAGGCATTGGCCCAGCCAGGCGTTTTCCACCACATAGCCCAGGGCCGGCACGCCTTCTTCCAGTGCAGACAAACGCGCGGCGCCGAAGCGCCCACGGTCGGACACCTGAATATGCAGGATGGGTTCGGCGCGGCGGGCAATGGCTTGCCACAGCCCAAGACGTTCGTAGATCTGGCGGGCACCGAATGAAAGGGCCGATGAGCGCGCATCGTAACTGGGCTGATAGGTATCGCCCGGCGCAAAGGGTTCGATCAGCACGATCTTCCAGCCGCGCTCCTTGGCCCCGGCCTGCAACGCCAGCGCCAGGCTCGCACCGACCAGACCGCCCCCGATAATCGCCAGGTTGAAACGGCTCATACTGCGTATTCCGTTTGCTGGCGCGCAGCGGCCATCAGCGCTTCGATTTCAGCGACGGACTTGGGCACATCGCGACTCAGAATTTCACAGCCTTGTTTAGTCACCACGACGTCATCCTCGATTCGCACACCAATGCCGCGCCACTTCTTGGCGACCTGCTGGTTATCCGGGGAAATGTAAATGCCCGGCTCTACCGTCAGCGCCATGCCGACTTCCAGCACGCGCCACTCGCCGCCCACCTTGTAGTCGCCGACATCGTGCACATCCATGCCCAGCCAGTGACCGGCGCGGTGCATGTAAAAAGTCTTGTAGGTCTCGTTGGCGATCAGTTCGTCTACGTCGCCTTGCAGCAAGCCCAGTTCCACCAATCCGGTGGTGATCACCCGAACTGTCGCTTCGTGGGCCTGATTCCAGTGCTTGTTCGGGCCGATGGCAGCGAACGCAGCTTCCTGGGATTTGAGCACCAGTTCGTAAATGGCTTTCTGCTCAGGTGAGAACTTGCCACTGACCGGAAAGGTGCGGGTGATATCGCTGGCGTAGCAGTCGATCTCGCAACCGGCGTCAATCAACACCACATCGCCGTCCTTGAGCACGGCGTCATTCTGCTGGTAATGCAGGATGCACGCGTTACGGCCGGAGGCAACGATGGAGCCATAAGCGGGCATCTTCGCGCCGCCTTTGCGGAATTCATAATCCAGCTCGGCTTCAAGGCTGAACTCGTGCAGGCCGGGACGGCAGGCTTGCATAGCACGCACATGAGCGCGGGCGGAAATCTGCGCGGCTTCACGCATCACTTTCACTTCTGCCGCTGATTTATACAGACGCATGTCGTGAAGCAGATGATCCAGCGCAACGAATTCATTGGGCGGCTGCGCACCCAGGTGCGCCTTGGAGCGGATCACGTTGATCCAGTCCATCAAATGCCGGTCGAACTCAGGGTTGCTGCCCATGTTCGAGTACACGCGCTCACGGCCTTCAATCAGACCGGGCAGGATCTCGTCGAGATCGTTGATCGGGAAGGCGTCATCGGCGCCAAAGTCGCGGATCGCGCCTTCCTGACCCGCCCGCAGGCCATCCCACAATTCCCGCTCGGCGTTGCGCTCGCGGCAGAACAACACGTATTCGCCATGTTCACGACCGGGCATCAACACCACGACAGCTTCGGGTTCGGGAAAGCCGCTCAGGTACTGGAAATCGCTGTCCTGCCGGTAGACGTGCTCGACATCACGATTGCGAATCGCAACCGCTGCAGCCGGCAGGATGGCGATGCTGTTGGGTTCCATCTGCGCCATCAAGGCCTTGCGCCGCCGAGCGTATTCCGACTTGGGGATCTGGATCATAGGCAGGTGGATTTCCCGTTCAGCGTGCCAGCCATGCCGTGCGCAGGGCATGACTGGATTCGCCGGTGCTGAGCACTCAATGCAAGGAGGGTTTCGGCGCTGGCGCTTCAGGTTTGTTGCATTCGGTGAACAGCAACAGCGGCGCTACGCGCAGGTATTCCATGACTTCCATGTAATCGCTCTCGCCGTCTTCGGACTCTTCCAGGGCGTCCTGCACCTGAGCGATCGCAGCCAGATCCTGCAGCACTTCCATGGCTTCACCGCTGATGGCGTTGTCGCCGGCGGTCAGGCCGAAGCCTGCGAGGAAGCCCTGGCACCATTGGCCGAGCGCGATGGCGCGCTCGCCCAGTGGCTCTTCATCGCCAGGCAGGAGCAGCACAACAGTCATGTCGTCGCTGGTGAGCTCGCCTTTGACCATCTCTTGAAGGCCGATCAATGCCTGACGCACGTTGTCTTCCGGCGCGGAGCCGAGGATCTCGGTCGCATCAATAAGCCAGCCATCGGCAGCGAAGCCTGCGCCCGCGCAACTGCGGCCCAGCAACAGGCCATGCAACTCGGCAGGGGAGACAGGATGACCGCTGCTGCTGAGCAGGGTGGCGAATGCTTTGTAAGGGGAATTCTGAATAGGCATGGGTAGCTAGTCGCCAATCGGCTCAGTGTCTAGAATGGAGGCTTCACATCGTAGACTATCCGGGCCGCAAGATCACCAAGACGTCCCATTCGCGGCCGTGGCGTAAAGCCAGGTCCTGTGCCACTCATCAGAAAGTATTCAGTGGGAAACAATGGAAGACACCGACCTGCAAGCGTTGATGGCCCGACTGGAATTACTGATCACTCGTGTCGAGCAACTAAAACGTCAAAACGGACTCCTATTAGCTCAGGAAAAGTCGTGGCGCGACGAACGCGCTCATTTGATTGAAAAAAACGAAATCGCCCGGCAAAAGGTCGAGACAATGATTTCGCGCCTCAAGGCCCTGGAGCAAGACTCATGAGCAATGGCAACAGCGTCACCGTACAGATCCTCGACAAAGAATATTCCATCATCTGCCCCCAGGAAGAGCGCACCAATCTGGTCAGCGCCGCTCGTTATCTGGACGGCAAGATGCGTGAAATCCGCAGCAGCGGCAAAGTAATTGGTGCCGACCGCATCGCTGTAATGGCCGCGCTGAACATCACTCACGATTTGCTGCATCGTCAGGATCTGCCGGACGTGCAGGCCAGTGGCTCGACGCGCGAACAGGTCCGGGATTTGCTGGATCGTGTTGATTTGGTGCTCGCCACAGACGCCGATTCGCCACCGGATGCACCTCGGGGCTGAATATTGCGGCAAGTTTCGGTATACTTGCGCCGCTCCCTGGAGTGCTTGCCAGTCGGTCATGTCCCTGAGCCGATACGCACAACCACGGGGGTTGCACGTTGGGGTTGGTGTGCATGTCCGCTCGACGGAAAGCCTTAAAACCTCCTGCAATCTCCACCTTGAACTTTCGGGTTCAAGGGCTACACCGACAGCGGTTCGTCGGGGAGTCTCAATTCAGTTCGTTGCCGGTTTCTGCCGACAACCGTCACCACGAGTTCGCCGCCACGGCGCTCTCGATCTGGTTCAACCTTAATGGATCAGCCTGCGCTCATGACCAGTGATGTCCCGCTCACCCGTCAGCAATTGCGCCGCACACTTCGCCTGGCCCGTCGCGCTTTGAGCCCCAGTGAACAGCGCGCGGCCGCACGTGGCCTTTACAGGCAATTGGCGCAGCATCCCTTGTTTCGTCGCGCTCGCCACATCTCGCTGTACCTGCCCATGGACGGTGAAATCGATCCGCGTCTGTTGCTGCGTGCCGCCCAGCGTCGAGGCAAGGCCACGTACCTGCCCGTGCTCAGCGCCTGGCCGCGAACCAAGATGGTCTTTCAGCGCGTCATGCCCGGCGAGAAATTCAAACCCAACCGGTTCCGCATCCCCGAGCCGCGCATCAACCCTGCAAAGCAACGCAAGATCTGGGCGCTGGATCTGATCCTGATGCCGTTGGTGGGGTTTGATGATGAAGGCGGGCGGCTGGGCATGGGCGGCGGCTTCTACGACCGCAGCCTGGCGTATCGATCACGCAGAAATGCGTGGCAGAAACCCACCTTGCTGGGGCTTGCTCACGAATGTCAGAAGGTCGAGCGGCTGGCGCAGGCCAGTTGGGACGTGCCGCTGGATGGCACGGTGTCGGACAGGCGTTGGTATCTGGCGTGACGCGAGCTTACTTGTAGGAGCTGCCGAAGGCTGCGAATGGGGTATGTGTGAGAAACCGTCTTCGCAGCCTTCGGCAGCTCCTACAGGTCGAGCAGATTAATGCCGCGAAGGGTATTTCTGTTGCTGTTGAGTGATTTCAACTGGCGCGTCGGCCTTGTTAGACCACAGACTTTGCGCATAACCCGTAGTGACGACACCCAAGCCGAACAAAATAACCAAAATCCAAAGTAAATCCGGCTTGCGTTTCATTGACTGCCCTCCTTAGGCAAATCAATACGTTGTCAGCAGCGGTTTATGTATAGGCCGTGCAGCAGCGTGGTGCTTAAAATCCCGGCATTCTGCGACAACGATCACAGACACGCAAACGATGATGTGAGCCGACTGTCGGTTTGTCACGAAACTGTCTGACAACTTGCCCGATCAATCTTTCAGGGGTAACAAAAATGGCCTATTGGCTGATGAAATCCGAGCCCGACGAGTTTTCCATCACCTCGTTGAAAGACCTCGGCCAGGCCCGTTGGGACGGGGTTCGCAACTATCAGGCGCGTAATTTCCTGCGGTCGATGGCGGTGGGCGATGAGTTTTTCTTCTACCACTCCAGTTGCCCTGAGCCGGGTATCGCCGGTATCGGGCGCATCAGCAAAGCGGGCTATCCCGACCCGACTGCGCTGGATCCGCAAAGCCATTACTTCGACGCCAAGGCCAACGAGGATAAAAACCCGTGGACGGCCATCGATGTCGAGTTTGTCGAAGCCTTCAAGAACGTGATGAGCCTGGGCTACCTCAAACAGCAAGCGGCCCTTGAGCAGCTACCGCTGGTGCAGAAGGGCAGCCGCCTGTCCGTCATGCCGGTGACCGCCGAACAATGGTCGGCGATCCTGGCCCTGCGTTGAGGCTTACTGGACGATGAAGTTGTTGAACAGCAGGTCTTCAACCACCGGCTTGCCTTCTTCGTCGTTCATGACTTGCTGAACCTGCTTGAGGGCTTCCTGGCGGATCTTCTCTTTGGCTTCGGCGCTGCTCATGGTGTCGACGGTTTGCTGGGAGAACAGTGCCACCAGCTGATTGCGAATCAACGGATCATTGCGTTTGACGGCGGCCTGAGCTTCCGGACCGGTCACGCGCAGCGCGATGTCAGCCTTATAGACACGCAGCTTCGGCCCGCCATCGAGCGCATAGTTGCCCACAAACGGAGGCGTCAGGGACACATAAATAGCCTTGGGCGCTTCGCCCTCTTTGGCTTCTTCCTGCGCCAGAGCGATGCTCGGCATCGACAGGGCCAACAACATCAAGATCCACGCTTTCACAGTCCACTCCTTAATCGTTAAGCCATCTAGCTTATACAGGCTCATCAGGCCGGGTCATGCTGATTGACCGATAAATTCACATACCTGAACGTATCGGCCACGAATCGAAAAGGAATAGTCCGATGAAAGCCTTGCTGTGCAAAGCGTTCGGCCCCGCCGACACCCTCGTGATCGAAGACATCGACAGCCCCCAGATCAAGAAAAACGAAATCCTGCTGGACGTCCATGCCGCGGGGGTCAACTTCCCCGACACGCTCATCATCGAAGGCAAATACCAGTTCAAGCCCCCGTTCCCGTTCTCTCCGGGTGGCGAAGCGGCTGGCGTGGTGGTGGAAGTCGGCGAGAAGGTCACCCACTTGAAAGTCGGCGACCGGGTCATGGCCCTGACCGGTTGGGGCAGCTTCGCCGAGCAGGTCGCGGTACCCGGATACAACGTGTTGCCCATGCCTGGAACCATGGACTTCAACACCGCCGCCGCCTTCAGCATGACCTACGGCACCTCCATGCATGCCCTCAAACAACGCGCCAACCTGCAGCCCGGCGAAACCCTGTTGGTGCTCGGCGCCTCCGGCGGCGTCGGGCTGGCAGCGGTGGAAATCGGTAAAGCCATGGGGGCACGGGTCATTGCCGCCGCCAGTTCCGCTGACAAACTCGACGTCGCCAGAAACGCCGGTGCCGACGAGCTGATCAACTACACAGAGACCAACCTCAAGGAAGAAATCAAACGCCTCACCAATGGCAATGGTGTCGACGTGATCTACGACCCGGTGGGCGGCGATCTTTTCGATCAAGCCATCCGCTCCATCGCCTGGAACGGCCGCCTGCTCGTCGTCGGTTTCGCCAGCGGCCGCATCCCCGAACTGCCCGTCAACCTCGCCCTTTTAAAAGGAGCATCGGTCGTCGGCGTATTCTGGGGCTCATTCGCCCAGCGCCAGCCACAAGATAACGCCGCCAACTTCCAACAACTGTTTGCCTGGTTTGAGGAGGGGAAGTTGAAGCCGCTGGTTTCACAGGTATATCCGTTGAGCGAGGCGGGGGAGGCGATTGATTCGTTGGGTCAGAGGAGGGCGGTGGGGAAGGTGGTGGTGTCGCTTCGTTGAGGTTGCTCCCGATGCCCCGCTTTCTGGTTCGGGGCATCGTTGATCACAACAACGCCCGAACCCGCTCCGGCATCTGATCCGCATAAAAAGCCCCCGGGTTTTCCCCGCAGCGCTCGACGATCTGAGGGATTGCGTGGGCGAATTCCGTTTGCAGCGCTAGGCGTTCGGCTGCTGATAGTTGCTTGGTCAGGATTCCCTCTGACAAGTAGCGTGAGACGTAGTGGAACACGCTCAGTTCATGGAGTTGTTTTGCGGGCTTATGCAGGTTTCGTTCTGCAACCTGAGCGTTGACTCGGGTGCAGGGCAGCTTGGCCAGTACCGCGTTGATGTCCATCGGAAGCCGGCGACTGTTGCCGAAGGCGAAGATCATTGGTATGACAACTCCTACGCTGGCGGGGCGCCCGGCGGTCACCTCCCAGGGCTTGAATTTCCATTGTTTGACGGCTTTTTTCGCGGCCTTGGAAAAAAGCGGATTATCGCTTTTCAGGATCTTGATGCCCGTAACTGATCCGTTCGAATGCACGACGAACTGCACTCGGGTTGCACCCGCTATCCCCGCATCTCGGAGCTCTATCGGGAATTTTGGTTTGGGGGTGTAAACAGGAATCAACGTGACGTTATCGGCGAGTGCCGAAAACGACACGCCCAAGCAGAGTGCAAGAAGCCAGCGTTTCATGGTGAAGCTCCTTCTATCAAAAAACGGTTTGTCCTTAGTGATGCGAAACCAGTACGCCGCGTATTTCATGGGGCAGGTAGTTGCCATAGCGGGCGTCGGGGTTTGCCCTGCAGGCTTTAACGATCGCGGGTACAGCGTGTTCCAGCTCGGTGAACAGGGCTGAGCGTCGGGTTTTATCGGGTACCTGCCAGGTGACATAGCTGCTGGCCAGGTAATGTCGGGTGTGCCAGAACACGTCGACCTGGCTCAAGGGCTCCAGCGGGAAGTTGCGCTCGCTCAGGCTCACTTCCTGGTTGAGGTACGCGCACGAGGTGTTTTCCAACCCAACGGTGATTGCTTTGGAAAACGGCGCCATGCCCTGGGCACCGAAGATGACGGGCACCGTGATGCCGACCTTTGCTGGCCGACCCTGGGTGGGTTTCCAGGGCTGATAGCGCCACTTTGCCAAAGTGTGTTGCACCGCCTCGGCAAACGCTGGGTGGCTGCTCTCAGTAATGCGTACGTGCTCGACCTTGCCTGATGCGCTGATGGTCAGGTCTGCCAGCACCTTGCCTGCGTGGGCGCTTTTGAGCAGCGCTCTGGGGTAGGCGGGCGTGGGGGTTGAAAGCCCACTCAGAAAGGTGTCGTTCGCGAGCGCGAGCGACGATAAACAGCACAGCACCATCAACACTAAAAACTTCACCACGGACCTCGAATGCTCATTGGGCACTGATGGCCCGGCGTGCGAGCGATGGTACGTGGCGGGTTTGTAGGACCAGAAGCCTGTCACGTCTGATACGGTTGTAGGATCGGTCCTAATCTTGGCGCATTTTGTTACACATAAGCGGAATGTTCATAAAACAACACGTTGCAGCCGTTACAGCTCTACTTATTGAAATTCTCAGGCACGAAACACTGCTTTTTTCTGTAACGAAAATGTAATATTCGCTTTCGCGCAGAAAAACAAAAAATGGAGTGTCTGAATGTTCGCCTTCTTCCGCCCCGCTGCACATCAGGCACCCCTGCCTGAAGAGAAAATCGACAGCACCTATCGACGTCTTCGCTGGCAGATCTTCGCAGGCATCTTCATCGGTTACGCGGGTTACTACCTGCTCCGTAAAAACTTTTCACTGGCCATGCCTTATCTGATCGATGAGGGTTACACCCGTGGGCAGCTGGGCGTTGCGATGTCGGCCATCGCCATTGCTTACGGCTTGTCCAAGTTCCTGATGGGCATTGTGTCTGACCGCTCCAATCCACGTTACTTCCTGCCCTTTGGCTTGCTGGTTTCAGCGGCCGTGATGTTCGTGTTCGGTTTCGCGCCTTGGGCGACGTCCAGCGTGACCATCATGTTTGTTCTGCTGTTTATCAACGGCTGGGCGCAAGGCATGGGCTGGCCGCCGAGCGGGCGAACCATGGTGCACTGGTGGTCGCAGAAAGAACGCGGCGGCGTGGTGTCGGTCTGGAACGTGGCGCACAACGTAGGCGGCGGTCTGATCGGCCCGCTGTTCCTGCTGGGCCTGGGCTGGACCAACGACTGGCATGCCGCGTTCTACGTACCGGCAGCAGTGGCTTTGCTGGTGGCGTTGTTTGCCTTCGCAACCATGCGCGACACCCCGCAATCGGTCGGCTTGCCGCCCATCGAGCACTACAAGAACGATTACCCGGAAGGCTACGATGCCAGCCATGAAGAAGAATTCAGTGCCAAGGAAATCTTCGTCAAATACGTGCTGCGCAACAAAATGCTCTGGTACATCGCGCTGGCCAACGTGTTCGTTTATCTGCTGCGCTACGGCGTGCTGGACTGGGCGCCGACTTACCTGAAAGAAGCCAAGGGTTTCTCGGTCGACAAAACCTCATGGGCCTACTTCCTTTACGAGTGGGCAGGTATACCGGGCACCCTGTTGTGCGGCTGGATGTCGGACAAAATCTTCAAGGGCAACCGTGGCCTGACCGGCGTGGTGTTCATGGTCCTGGTGACCATCGCGACCCTGGTTTACTGGCTCAACCCGGCGGGCAACCCGACCGTCGACATGATCGCGCTGGTGTCCATCGGCTTCCTGATCTACGGCCCGGTGATGCTGATCGGCCTGCAGGCGCTGGAGCTTGTACCGAAAAAAGCGGCGGGAACCGCTGCTGGTTTCACCGGCCTGTTCGGTTACCTGGGTGGCTCGGTGGCGGCAAGCGCCGCGATGGGCTACACCGTTGACCACTTCGGCTGGGACGGTGGTTTCGTGCTGCTGATCGGCGCTTGCGTGCTGTCTATCGTCTTCCTGCTGCCGACGTTGTGGCACAAGCAGATAGCGAGTGCGTCGCGTTAATTGAGTCAATTCCACAGGGGATCTCAATACTGGCGCGATGTCGTGGGACCGGCTTTAGCCGGGAAGAGGGCGGGTCAGTCGCTGATAATGAGGCGTCAGAAATGCCGCTTTCCCGGCTAAAGCCGGTCCCACGCCGTCCTTCAGCCTGCGGGCGACCCTAGAGTCGCCCACATAAGCAGCGTCACGTCACAGAACCTGGCAATCCGCCGCGCAGCGCCGTAAACGCGCCTCCAGATTCAAATCCGGCATGGCGTGGCTGCGCAGGGCGTTGGCGGTCTGTTCGACATAATCGCGAGTGGTGCCGTAGCGGCCGCTGGCGCTGGCTAGCACCTGGCTGAGCACGTTATCCGGCAGGTTGCCCGCATAGCTGGGCAGATGCCGCTCCAACACAAACCCCAATGCCTGAACGCGTCGACCATCTGCAAGGCGGCAGCTCAGCCAGTGTGGGCGATAGGAAGGGAAGGGCATTTCCCGTTGCCATAGCGCCAGCAACGACTCTTCAAGGTTTTCTTCCGGCAAGCGATAGGCAAACCCACTGCAAGACCCACCGCGATCCAGGCCGAATACCAGGCCCGGCAGTTCCGGCGTGCCTCGGTGTTCGTGGGACCACAAATAAAGCCCGCGATGGTAGCCGTGAATCCGCCCGCGTTGACGCTCGACGGCGGTGCACTCGGGGCGCCAGATTAATGACCCGTAGGCGAACAACCAGACCGGGCCGCCTTCGTGGCGCTGCATGGTTGCGTTCATTGAGTGGATCAGTTGCTCGCGGGTCAGTTGCGGCCCCAGATCGATGACTGGCGGATAAGCCAGCCCCAGGCCGTCATGCACGGCCGCTGACAAACTATTGATTTGATTCCCCATTTGGCCCCCCTGGCGGCCGAAAAGATCCGGAACCATCGCCAGCTGTAGCAGGTGATGCTGAATGAATATGAGCGTGTCGTAAGCGCGTCTAACTGGCTTGGCAGCTCTGCTTTCACGATGCACCGCCGAAACAATTGCACATAACCGATGCAATTAACACTCCAGTGAGCCCACCTTGTGGCGGATCATACGCCTCTTCCGATAAACGACACTTCTGCCGGTTTTTCACATTAGGACGAATCCTACAAACACTTCGGATTGTTCAACTTACTGACCATCACCTCGCTCTGTATAAACGCCGACTCGAATTTAAACAGCGGAAAACAAGGCATGACGGTCGGCAGAATTCTGAAAGCGGTAGTGTTTGCAGTGCTGTCTCTGGTGGTATCAGGGGCAGCGGCAACGGAGGACTCCAACGAGAGTGGCTCTGGTTACTGGCTCGTGCAGACCAGCGTTTATACGCGGCATTTTTCGCCTGATCCGGAGCACACCAATCGTCAGGACATGCTGGGCCTTGAACGCAATGAAGCATCCGGACTGGTTTACGGCGGGGCGACGTTCCGTAACTCGTTTGGTCAACGTTCGTTTTATGGTTACGCGGGCAAGCGCTTCGACAGCAGCACTCATCCTGTCTACCTCAAGGTCACAGGCGGGCTATTGAAGGGCTACAAGGGTGAGTATCGTGACAAGATTCCGCTGAACCGCTACGGCATTGCGCCGGTGATCATCCCGGCCGTTGGCGTAAACCTCGGGCCGGTCAATGCAGAGGCCATCCTGTTGGGAGCCTCTGCAGTGATGCTTACTGTGGGTATTCGCTTTTAACTACCGCAACCGGTTCAGGGCCGCGGCGCATAGGCAAACACATCGGCGCGCATCTGGCTGGCGTCCATTCCGGCGCTGACCAGGGCGTCCAGCGTGCCGTAGATCATCGCGGGCGAGCCGCTGGCGTAAACGTGCACGGCTGACAGGTCGGTGATGTCTTCACACACCGCCTCATGCAGCATGCCGCAGCGGCCTTCCCAGCCACAGAGGTCGCTGACGACTTTGTGCAGGAACAGGTTGGGCAGTTTTTTCCACTCTTCCCAGTGCTTGATCTCGTAGAAGTCATCCGGGCGGCGCGCCCCCCAGTACAAGTGCACGGGATGGGCAAAGCCCTTGGCGCGGCAATGCTCGATCAGGCTGTGCATTTGCGCCATGCCGGTGCCCGCTGCAATCAGCACCAGTGGCGCGTCAGGCAGCTCGGCAAGGTGGGTATCACCAAACGGCAGCTCGATTTTCGCCATCTGGTTGCGCTGCAGTTGATCGATCAAGGCCTGGGCGCTGTCTTCGCGCACCAGCACGTGCATTTCTAGGTCGCGGCCGCTGTGAGGCGCCGAGGCCAGGGAAAACGCCGACTTCTCGCCGCTGTCCTTGTGGATCATCAAATACTGGCCCGCGTGGTAACGCGGCGGTTTGCCCGCTGGCGCACGCAGGCCGACACGCCAGACATCGCCGCCCACTGGCGTGCACTCGCTGAGCTGGCAGGCGAACGTTCGTACTGGCAGCTCACCCAGCGCCAGCACGCCGTCCCACAGGACTTCGCAGTCTTCCAAGGGCTCTGCCAGGCAGGTGTAGATTTCGCCATGGGTCAGCTCGTCATTGGCCTGTTTGACGCGGCCCGTCACCAGCAGCGCCGAGCACACGTGGCAATTGCCGTTGCGACAGCTTTGCGGGCACTCGTAACCCAAGCGCTGCGCGGCATCGAGGATTCGCTCGCCGGGCAACGTTTCCAGCACTGCACCCGAAGGCTGCAAAGTCACGCGCATCAATCTATTCCCAACTCATGCCAGATTTCGTCGACGCGGCGCGTGGTGGCTTCGTCCTTGACGATCACCCGACCCCACTCGCGTGTGGTCTCGCCCGGCCATTTATGCGTTGCATCCAGCCCCATCTTCGACCCCAGCCCGGAAACCGGCGAGGCGAAGTCCAGGTAGTCGATCGGTGTGTTTTCGATCATCACCGTGTCGCGCTTGGGGTCCATGCGCGTGGTGATGGCCCAGATCACGTCGTTCCAGTCCCGGGCGTTGATGTCGTCATCGGTGACGATAACGAACTTGGTGTACATGAACTGTCGCAAAAACGACCACACGCCCAGCATCACGCGCTTGGCGTGGCCGGGGTACTGCTTCTTCATGGTCACAACGGCCATGCGGTACGAGCAACCTTCCGGCGGCAGGTAGAAGTCAGTGATCTCCGGGAACTGCTTTTGGAGGATCGGCACGAACACTTCGTTCAATGCCACGCCCAGAATTGCCGGTTCGTCAGGTGGACGGCCGGTGTAGGTGCTGTGATAAATCGGCTTGATGCGGTGCGTGATGCGCTCAACGGTGAACACCGGGAAGCTGTCGACTTCGTTGTAATAACCGGTGTGGTCGCCATAAGGGCCTTCATCGGCCATTTCGCCCGGGTGGATCACGCCTTCCAGGACGATTTCTGCGCTGGCCGGCACTTGCAGGTTATTGCCACGGCACTTGATCAGCTCGGTGCGGTTGCCGCGCAGCAGGCCAGCGAAGGCGTACTCGGAGAGGCTGTCCGGCACCGGGGTCACGGCGCCGAGAATGGTTGCCGGGTCTGCGCCCAGGGCCACCGATACCGGGAACGGCTCACCCGGGTGCTTGGCGCACCACTCCTTGAAGTCCAGCGCGCCGCCACGATGGCTCAACCAGCGCATGATGACTTTATTGCGGCCGATGACCTGCTGGCGATAAATGCCCAGGTTCTGCCGCTCTTTGTTGGGGCCGCGCGTCACGGTCAGGCCCCAGGTGATCAACGGGCCGACGTCGCCAGGCCAGCAGGTCTGCACCGGCAGCATGCCCAGGTCCACATCATCACCTTCGATGACGATTTCCTGGCAGGGCGCATCCTTGACGACCTTGGGCGCCATGGAAATGATTTTGGTGAAGATCGGCAGCTTGGACCAGGCGTCTTTCAGCCCTTTTGGCGGCTCGGGTTCCTTGAGGAAGGCCAGCAGCTTGCCGATTTCCCGCAGCTCACTGACTTCTTCAGCGCCCATGCCCATGGCCACACGCTCGGGCGTGCCGAACAGGTTGCCCAGCACCGGAATATCAAAGCCCACCGGCTTTTCAAACAGCAGCGCTGGACCCTTTGCACGCAAGGTCCGATCACAGATTTCAGTCATTTCCAGTACAGGGGAAATGGGCATCTGAATGCGTTTCAACTCTCCGCGCTGCTCAAGCTGCTGCACGAAATCGCGTAGGTCCTTGAATTTCATTAACCCGGCCACCGATAAAATAGGCTCGTATCGTACCTGCTCTGGGGTTTTGAAGCAGCTTTGGTGTGGCGAGAAAGTTAGTAGGCGACACGCATCCTTGTGGCAGCGGTGACTAACTGTGGGAGCGAGCTTGCTCGCGAAGAGGCCGGGACATCCGAATATATTTCTGAAAGCAGGAACATCGCCTTCGCGAGCAAGCTCGCTCCCACAGGTATCTATTGAGCCTGGGGTCCTCCGGGGTGGCAGGCAATATAGAGCCCCCCACAGAGAATCTGCGTCATTTCAGAATAAAAAAATGGCGCCGATGAGGGCGCCATTTTTTGTGCTGCGGTGCTGCCTGTTACTTGCGTTTCATCGACAGGAAGAACTCGTCGTTGGTCTTGGTCTGCTTGAGCTTATCGATCAGGAACTCGATAGCAGCGACTTCGTCCATCGGGTGCAGCAGTTTGCGCAGGATCCACATGCGTTGCAGCTCGTCATCAGCAGTCAGCAACTCTTCACGGCGGGTGCCGGAGCGGTTGATGTTGATGGCCGGGAACACACGCTTCTCAGCGATCTTGCGGTCCAGAGGCAGTTCCATGTTGCCGGTGCCTTTGAACTCCTCGTAGATCACTTCGTCCATCTTCGAGCCGGTTTCAACCAGCGCGGTGGCGATGATGGTCAGCGAGCCGCCTTCTTCGATGTTCCGTGCTGCGCCGAAGAAACGTTTCGGTTTCTCCAGGGCGTGGGCATCGACACCACCGGTCAGTACTTTGCCGGAGCTCGGGATCACGGTGTTGTAGGCACGAGCCAGACGAGTGATGGAGTCGAGCAGGATCACCACGTCTTTTTTGTGTTCGACCAGGCGCTTGGCCTTCTCGATCACCATTTCAGCAACCTGTACGTGACGGGTTGGCGGCTCATCGAACGTCGAGGCAACCACTTCGCCGCGCACCGTGCGCTGCATTTCGGTTACTTCTTCCGGACGCTCATCGATCAGCAGAACGATCAGGTGCACTTCCGGGTTGTTACGCGTGATGTTCGACGCGATGTTCTGCAGCATGATGGTCTTGCCCGCCTTTGGCGGAGCAACGATCAAACCACGCTGGCCTTTACCGATCGGTGCGCACAAGTCGATCACACGGCCGGTCAAGTCTTCGGTGGAACCGTTACCGGCTTCCATCTTCATGCGGATGGTCGGGAACAACGGCGTCAGGTTTTCGAAGAGGATCTTGTTCTTCGCGTTTTCCGGACGGTCGTAGTTGATCGTGTCGACCTTGAGCAGAGCGAAATAACGCTCACCTTCTTTCGGTGGACGGATCTTGCCGACGATGGTGTCGCCAGTACGCAGGTTGAAGCGGCGGATCTGGCTAGGCGAGACGTAGATATCGTCTGGGCCGGCGAGATAGGAAGCGTCTGCAGAGCGCAGGAAACCGAAGCCGTCCTGGAGGATCTCCAGCACGCCATCACCGGAAATTTCCTCGCCGCTTTTGGCGTGCTTTTTCAGCAGGGAGAAAATCACATCCTGCTTGCGCGAACGGGCCATATTTTCTATGCCCATCTGTTCGGCCATTTCGAGCAGATCGGTAATCGGCTTTTGCTTGAGTTCAGTCAGATTCATAGGGGAATGACGTAATCATGTAGGGAGGGGAAAAATTAAGCTTGTGGGCTTAATGAGGCCGCGCCGCAGAGAAGGCGACAGGATCGCGTACTAAATCGAAAGGAGAGCGTCGGCGACGGCTTGCAGGGGGCAACGGAGAAGCCGTTGCGGGGCCGAATGTACCACTTGATTTTCAGGCCGTCTAGTACAGCGGCTGAAAAAAAGCCCCGCAATTTGCAGGGCTTTGGCACATCAGATATTGGCGTCCAGGAACGCTGCCAACTGAGACTTCGACAGCGCACCGACTTTGGTGGCTTCGACGTTGCCGTTCTTGAACAACATCAGCGTCGGGATACCACGCACGCCATGCTTGGCCGGGGTTTCCTGATTTTCGTCAATGTTCAGCTTGGCGATGGTCAGCTTGCCTTTGTAGGTTTCGGCAATTTCATCCAGAACCGGGGCAATCATTTTGCACGGGCCACACCACTCAGCCCAGTAATCAACTAGTACAGCACCTTCAGCCTTGAGGACTTCGGCTTCGAAGCTGGCGTCGCTGACGTGCTTGATAAGGTCGCTACTCATGGAGTTCTCCGAGTTAGTAGGCTAAAAAACGTGGCCCATCATAGCGGGCCTTGCCCCGTTCAGGAAGCTGGGCTTGATTGAGTCTGGCTATAAGGCTGCATGAGTCTGGTTATAGCGGAGGCCGTTCGCAGCATCTCCACGTCTGATAGACCGCCTTCGCGAGCAAGCTCGCTCCCACGGAGTGATGTGCAACACTGCATTCGTGGGAGCAAGCTTGCTTGCGAAGGGGCCGGTGCATCCCCCGCATCTTCTCGGCTGATGGACCGCCTTCGCGAGCAAGCTCGCTCCCGCGGACGAAGTGCAATACCGTATTTGTGGGTGTGGTTTGCGGCCGATTGACGGGCTAGCTCGCAGGCGAAACGAACACGATCCCGGTGCGCAACGCGGCGCCCCGAATGTGTTCATGCATGGCTTTTTGCGCAGGCCCTGAAGCGTGGCGGGCGAGGGCGCGCAGTATCTTGCGGTGCTCCTGCCAGGTTTCCATGGCGCGGGTGGGGCGGATGAAAGGCATTTTCTGGCTTTCCAGAAAGATGTCCGCGCCCGCCGTAATGATCCCGAGCATGGCCTGATTGCCGCTGGCGACCAGGATGTGTCGATGAAACTCGAAGTCCAGGCGTGAAGCCGCCTCGAAATCCTCGGCGCGCAACTCCATGCGCATGGCTTCTACATTGTCCTCCAGCACATCGCGCTCGTCGGCGGTCAAGGTCACGGCCGCCATGCCCGCCGCGAAGCCCTCCAGCGCATAACGCAGCTGGAAAGTGTCTGCGGGCGACACGTGGCTGTCGAACGGCCAGGAAAAACCGGCGGTGCGCTGTTCTGGTTCAGAAAATGCCTGGACGAAAACCCCTTTGCCTGGCTGCACACTGACTACGCCCAACGCGCTCAGCGACGACAGCGCCTCGCGCAACGACGCCCGACTCACGCCGAGCAAAACCGCCAGGTCACGCTGCGAAGGTAGGCTGTCGCCGGGTTGATAGCCCTGCTCGACAATCAATTTACGGATTGCCCTCAGGGCTGATTCAGGTACTGCGAGCGGGCTATGAGGCATTACTGTTCAGGCCAGTCAGTCCAGTTGAAACCCCTTGTAAGCCCATATTACTGATCCGGCAAGCGGTGCCCAGGCCTGGGGCGGCGGGGCTTTGCGGTGCTCCAAAGCGGGGCGCGCGAAATGCTGACTGGTCAGACCAGTAAGACCGAAAATACCCGTCCAACCCTTGGTTTATGGTTGCCGGTCCTCGTCTGGCATGAGCTGTGCACTGACCATCACAGGCATATCTCTCGCCCCATCACGGAGTCTTCCCATGACCAAGCGTTACAGCGCTCTGCTTACTGCCCTGTTTGCCAGCCTCATGCTGAGCCAGGCACCTGCCCATGCTGACGGGCTGGATGACGTCGTGAAACGTGGCACCCTGAAAGTCGCCGTTCCGCAGGACTTCCCGCCGTTTGGTTCGGTAGGCCCGGACATGAAGCCGCGCGGCCTGGACATCGACACCGCCAAACTCATCGCTGACCAGTTGAAGGTCAAACTCGAACTGACCCCGGTCAACAGCACCAACCGTATTCCGTACCTGACCACCGGCAAGGTGGACCTGGTGATCTCCAGCCTGGGCAAAAACCCGGATCGCGAGAAGGTCATCGACTTCTCCAAGGCTTACGCGCCGTTCTACCTGGCGGTATTCGGGCCACCTGAAGCGGCAATCACCAGCGTTGACGACCTCAAAGGCAAAACCATCAGCGTCACCCGTGGCGCCATTGAAGACATTGAACTGAGCGCCGTTGCCCCTAAAGAAGCAACCATCAAGCGCTTTGAAGACAACAACTCCACCATCGCTGCGTACCTGGCCGGGCAGACCGACCTGATCGCCAGCGGCAACGTGGTCATGGTTGCCATCAGCGAGAAAAACCCGAAACGCATCCCTGCGTTGAAAGTGAAGCTCAAGGATTCCCCAGTCTACGTTGGCGTGAACAAGGGTGAGGCGAACCTGCTGGCCAAGGTCAACGAAATCATCGACGCGGGCAAGAAAGACGGCGCGCTGGAGAAGAACTCCCAGACCTGGCTCAAGCAGCCACTGCCAGCTGACCTCTGATTGATCATCGTTTTCTGATTTCGGGGCCCGCCAATGGCTTACCACTTTGACTTTGCACCGGTTATACAGAATGCCGACCTGCTGCTGCGCGGCGCGCTGTTTACCCTGGAGTTGACCGCCATCGGCACGTTGCTGGGGGTCAGCCTGGGCATCGTCGGCGCCATTGTGCGGGCCTGGAAGATCCAGCCGTTCTCAGCGACTTTCGGCGTTTATGTCGAGCTGATTCGCAACACGCCGTTTCTGGTGCAGTTGTTCTTCATCTTCTTCGGTCTGCCGTCCCTGGGGGTGCAGATCTCCGAATGGCAGGCCGCGATTCTGGCCATGGTGATCAACCTCGGCGCCTACTCCACGGAAATCATCCGCGCCGGCATTCAGGCGATTCCCAAGGGCCAGCTTGAAGCGGCGGCTGCGTTGGCGATGACGCGAATGGAAGCTTTTCGCTACGTGATTCTGATCCCGGCGCTGGGCAAGGTGTGGCCAGCGCTGAGCAGCCAGATCATCATCGTGATGCTCGGCTCGGCGGTGTGCTCGCAGATCGCCACTGAGGAGTTGAGCTTCTTCGCCAACTTCATTCAGTCGCGTAACTTCCGCGCGTTCGAGACGTACATCGTCACGACCCTGATCTATCTCCTGATGGCGCTGCTGGTCCGTCAGCTTCTGGCCTGGATCGGGCGTCGCTACATTTCGAGGAAAGGCTGATGGATTTCACCCTCTGGGATGTGGTGCGCAACCTGCTCACCGGCCTGCAATGGACGTTGGCGCTGTCGTTGGTGGCGTTCATTGGCGGCGGCGTGATCGGCTTGCTGGTGATGTGCATGCGCATCGCCAAACTCAATGCCCCCCGCGTGATCGCCAAGGTCTACATCGAACTGTTCCAGGGCACGCCGCTGCTGATGCAGCTGTTCCTGGTGTTCTTTGGTGTGGCGTTGATGGGCGTTGATATTTCGCCGTGGGCCGCCGCTGCCCTGGCCTTGACCTTGTTCACCAGCGCTTATCTGGCCGAAATCTGGCGCGGCTGTGTCGAGTCCATTGCCAATGGCCAGTGGGAAGCGTCGGCCAGTCTTGCGCTGTCGCCGATGGAACAACTGCGCTACGTGATCCTGCCGCAAGCGCTGCGCATTGCAGTTGCGCCCACCGTGGGCTTCTCGGTGCAAGTCGTCAAAGGCACGGCAGTGACCTCGATCATTGGTTTTACCGAACTGACCAAAACCGGCGGCATGCTCGCCAACGCTACGTTCCAGCCGTTCATGGTGTATGGCTTCGTGGCTCTGGGCTACTTCATGCTCTGCTACCCCTTGTCGCTCAGTGCCCGCTACCTGGAAAGGAAACTGCATGCCTCTGCTTAGAATTTCCGCGCTGCATAAATATTACGGCGACCATCACGTCCTCAAGGGCATTGACCTGACCGTTGAAGAAGGCCAGGTCGTGGCGATCATCGGCCGCAGCGGCTCGGGCAAAAGTACCTTGCTGCGCACCTTGAACGGGCTGGAGTCGATCAACGACGGCGTGATCGAGGTTGACGGCGAATACCTGGACGCCGCCCGCGCGGATCTGCGCGCGCTGCGGCAGAAAGTCGGCATGGTCTTTCAGCAGTTCAACCTGTTTCCGCACTTGAGCGTCGGCGAAAACGTGATGCTCGCGCCGCAAGTCGTACAGAAAAAGTCGAAAGCGGAGGCGAAAAAACTCGCTCAGCAGATGCTGGATAGGGTCGGGCTGGGGGAGAAGTTTGATGCCTTCCCGGATCGGCTGTCCGGTGGTCAGCAGCAGCGCGTGGCAATTGCCCGAGCGCTGGCCATGTCGCCCAAGGTCTTGCTCTGCGATGAAATCACCTCAGCGCTGGACCCGGAGCTGGTCAACGAAGTGCTCAGCGTCGTCCGCAGCCTGGCCGCAGACGGCATGACTTTGATCATGGTGACCCACGAAATGCGCTTTGCACGGGAAGTCGGCGACAAGCTGGTGTTCATGCACCAGGGCAAGGTCCACGAAGTGGGCGACCCCAAAATTCTCTTCGCCAACCCACGCACGCCAGAACTGGCGAACTTCATCGGGACGGTGGAGCAGGGAGCTTAAAGCAGAGGCACCTTTCCCTGTAGGAGCTGCCGAAGGCTGCGAAAGCGGTCTTGCTGACAGCTGCCATTCGCAGCCTTCGGCAGCTCCTACAAGAACGTCGTCGATAGTTTGAAATGCAATTAAATGTGGGAGATCCCCCGTCGTCCAGACGCCGCGCTCTCGCGCATCAAACACAGGACCTGTGGGAGCGAGCTTGCTCGCGAAGGCAATGTTCCTGCCTTCAGAAATATATGCTGATGTCCCGGCCCCTTCGCGAGCAAGCTCGCTCCCACAGGATTTTTGTCCGGACGAACTGTCAGCCTTACAACTGCAACAACGCGTTTTGCAGGAGCTGCCGAAGGCTGCGAAAGCGGCCTTCCAGTTTGCAGCTTCAGCAGGTTGAAATGCACATTAGTGGGAGCGAATTCATTCGCGAAGGGGTCTCGTCAGGCAGTACATCAAGACCTGATCCACCGCATTCGCGAATGAATTCGCTCCCACAGGATTTGTGTCCGGCCGAACTGGCAGCCTTACAACCGCAACAATGCGTTTTGTAGGAGCTGCCGAAGGCTGCGAAAGCGGTCTATCAGTTTGCAGTTTCAGCAGGTTGAAATGCACTTTAACGTAGGAGCGAATTCATTCGCGAGGAGGCCTCGTCAGGCAGTACATCAACGCCTGACCCACCGCTTTGGCGAATGAATTCGCAGGGTTTGTATCCGGCCGAACAAGGCAGCCTTACAACCGCAGCAACGTCTTCCACGCCCGGCTCTGGAACACGACGATGGTCTGCTGCACACGGGCATCCAGCACTTCGTCGCTGATTGGCAGCTCAGCCAATTGCACCAGCTTGTTCAGCTCACCATACAGACGATCCAGTTCCGGCAGGTCCAGTGCGCCACGGGCGTGGTGCAGCCAGGCCTGGATGCGCTCGATACGCGGCAACTGCTCGGCCAGGTCTTCCGGCTGCTGCTGATAACGACCCAACTGCAAGGCAGTGGCTTCGTCAGCCAGCAAGCGCGGCAACCAGCTGTCCAACTGCGCGGCGCCTTGGCGATTACCACGGTTGTTACGCTCTACCGTCCAGCTGCGGGCCAGCAACCAGCGCGAAGTGTTCAGCGAGAACAGGCCCCAACGCGGGTCCTGCAGCTCTTCAATAAACTGCTCGTGCGCAGCGCCACGTACATCGTCATCTTCCCGCCCGGCCTGAACCAGCGGACGCCAGTCTTCCAGCAACGCATCCAGCGACGAACGCAGTTCACTGCTGGTGCTACGCGGTGCGGCTTGGCCCAGGCTGCCAGTCAGCGCACGTAGCTCAACCAACAACGCGACCCAATCCTGCAGCAACCGCCAATGACCATTGAAACGGTACTGCTCAGCCAGACGCTGGCTGCTGCCCAACAGATGCAAAGCCAACGCAGCGTAAGCGTCATCCAGCGGCATTTCCGGCTGGAACTGGGGCGCAGGCAGGCTCAGCGAATAGCTGTTGGCATCAAACAGGCGATAACCGCGCTCGGCCTTGCTGATATCGCACGGCATCAGAGGCAGGGTCGCGGCCAGTTCGGCAGCCAGCTCCAGCAATGCCGCCGGATCGCCTTCGCGCAATTCCAGCTCCAGCTCGCAGATTTCTTCCTTCTGCTTGCCCGCGACCACATGGCCCAAGTCCAGAGCGGCTTCGATCACCACCTTGGTCTTGCCACGGCCCCAGGCAATCTCGGCGCGCTCACGCACGAAATCAGTGGTGAACAGCGGCTTGATGGTTTTCTTGTCCAGCTCGGCCAGTTGCTCAGGCCAGCATTCGCCGTCGAGCTTTTTCAGGTCCAGCTTGGCTTTGGGCAGATCCCAGTTGTACTCGTTGCGCTCGGAAAAACCGGCGACGCTTTGGCCGCGAGTCTTCATGGTCTGAATAATCTTGTCGCCGTCACGGCGCAGACGCAGCGCAACCTTGGCGTTGGCCAGGTCACGTTCCGGGGTATCAAAATATTGGTTCGAAAGCTCTACGCGTTCCCAGCCACTTTTGTTGCGCTTCTTGAGCAGCGGGTGTTCGCGCAGTGCAGCGAGGGTTTCGCGGCTGACGCGGAGTTTGATTTCTGTTTCTTTCTGCATGGCCGGGAATCCAGACGCTTGTACTGATAACGGGTGCAGCCAGTTGTTACGAGGCCGCCAAGGCCATGCAGTGTACAGGACATGACCTGCAAACAGGCCGTCGCACTGCATGAAGCCTTTATATACCCGCCGCAGCTCAGCTCAAGGCGGCGCTGCCCGACAATGCATCGTCAACAATCGCCCGAGCCATATCGCTCAAATAATGAACAGCCCAGCCAGTCTGGCTACTCCCGTCGCCCAAGGCAGCGTCCAGGCTCAGCTCATTGATACAGGCCAATAGATGGGAGGCGTGCTCCAGTGCGGATTCGACAGGGATGCCGGGGTTTACGCGGAATAGGGGTTGGTGGGTTCGGGGGCAGTTGGTGAAGGAGATGGTGCCGCAGGTTTTGAATGGGCGTGTCGGATGTGTGAGTTGAGGTTGAGTCATTTACCGCTCCTGAAGTTGAGAAGCTGGCACCCTTTGCGGCCAAGCAAATGGGTGACAGCTGTACGCAGGTTGGCCGACCGGGACTTCAGGCACCCGGCACACCCGAAAGTGTCCCGCGCACAGCTGCCATAACTCGAAATACCAAACACAAAAATGCGCCCGCTATCGAATGACATTGGCGCCTGTGCGCCTGAAGTTTAGTCGAGCGGCCAAGCCCGAACGCTACGGTTGCAGCGACGGGGCGAACTCTAAAGTTGTCGATCGCAAGCGGCTAGAAGGTGAAGGGGACAGAGGTTGTAGGAAAGCACCACAGACAACCAACGAACCCTGTAGGAGCCAACTTGTTGGCGAGACGGTTCGGCAGGCGACGCTCATCTACCGGTTGTAACAGCGCCTCGCGAACCAGTTCGCTCCTACCAAATCGCACGCATGAGGCAGCAACCTCATCAGCGCGCCCCGTCACTCTTGAAACCCCTTGCATTCCATGCGCCATGCACACATATTTGGCCCATGAAAAATATGAAACTCGAAAACATCGTCGGTGCACTGTCGTTGGCGATTTCTGATTCCATCCATCAAGGCACTCAAGAACAGGCGCCGGAAGCGGGTCCGGCCGCTGCAGCCATTGCTTTGCTCGGTCATGAGCCCGGCATGTCTATCGAACGCTTGAGGCGTGCATTAGGCCTATCGCATCCGGGGGCTGTGCGTCTTGTGGACAGGCTTGTCACGCAAGGCGTGGTGGAGCGTCGGCCATCAGAGGCCGATCGCCGCAGTGTGGCGCTTCACCTTACGGGCGAAGGGAATACGAACTGCGCTGCGCTGCTAGCGGTACGCCATGAACGTATCGCTCGCGCGTTGGAAGTGCTGGACCCGGAAGAGCGTGAAGTCCTGGGTCGCATAACTGAAAAGCTACTCCACGGGCTGGTGCAGGATCTCGATCAAGCCTACTCAGTGTGCAGGCTGTGCGACCCCGCATCATGCACGGACTGCCCTGTTGCGGATGCGCTGGAACACGCTCATTGAGCAATCGCAGCGTGTGAAAGTCCGTCAGACGGTTTAGCCCCTTTGCTTGTCGGCTTGGGCAAGACTAAGTCGCTGCAACCCTTCGGTGAAAATCACCAGGCTCACCCCGAGCAACGCAATGTCCTTTATCAGGAATGTGCCGACGAAGTTCAGCCACGGGAAACCTCCCGACCCGGCTTCCCATATGGGCAATACCAGCATCATGGAAACGGTCGTGAGAAAGATCAGCGACGCCAACAACCCGCCCGCAATACCGGCCCGAGCCGTCCACGGCGAAGCGATCAGCAGCAACGCCGTAAAGATCTCGACCACACCCAATAAGTAAGAAGTACCCGCTTCGCCCAATAACAGATAAAGCCAGGCAAGCCATGGCGTGCCACTGATCAGGGGCACGAGTGCCTGCACCTCAATCTGCGTGAATTTAAGAACACCAATCATTAATAGAGGCAGAACAACGCCCGCCAGGGCAATCCCCCGGCCGATTTTCGCGAGCTTCGAAATACTGGAAGTGACGGCAACCTGGCTGCCGGTAAAGCTAGTGATGTGCGGCATGACATTCTCCGAGTGTTGATGTGTGCTTGGAGCATACATCTCAGGTTCGCAGATTAATATGCGTGGCGCATATGATATTTCGCTATAAAGCCTTGCGGGATGTAGGTTCTATGGTGGGATTCTTGCGTGAGGCAAAGCGGTTTTCGGGGTGGTCACATGTCGGATAGGGCTGCTTGTGGCGCAGTCTCTCCCTTCCACGACCGGGTGTTTTGAGACGGAATGCACGTGGGGAGTTGATGAAAGGTGCGCGTTCAGGCGCGACGGAAAAGGTCGCAATGCCTTGGTCGATTTGCTTTCAGTCATGCGCGCCCGAGATAGGGCGTAGGATTTGGTTCTAAAGGCTTTACGTTCAGCTGGATAGCGTCAGGCAAAAACAACAAAGCCCGCACGGGGCGGGCTTCGGAAGCTGCTTCGCGACTGTCATCAACAGCCCAAAACAGGAAGATGGTGCACCAAGTGGGATTCGAATCCATGAATGACGATCCGCCCGATATGTTGGGCCTTGAACCTAACCAGCAGCGACAATCTTACTTGATTTGACCTGTTCGACATCTGAAATCATTCGACTTTTAGGGTTTCGGTAAGAAGGCCATAGGCGGTTATTTGGAAGTGGTGAAACGATCGTTACCTAGTATGCAACCGAGTACCACCCTGGCTATGGTGGGGGCGCAAAGACGCGCCTAGGGTGGTGGGTCGACCATTGCGGTAAGCAGCTCGTAGAGAACTTCAAAGTAAACAACTATATGAGTTTTTCTAAGTCTTGAGCTTCTAATTCGAAGAAATTGACCGGGCGTAATCGCAAATAGTCGTTCAGTCGACAGCAGGTTTCGTTGTGCAGTATTGAACTGCTGCATAGCCTCTGATGAGTTATGAGCAATGCGATTGCGTACGCGCTCGCAGTCTGCGAGATAGTGGCTCGCTGAGGACATAATTGCTGAAATAGGCCAACCATTTTCTAGGTAAATTTCAGCTACTCTTTTTATTTCATCGGGCTTCGCCCAGCTCAAAAATTTCTGTGCCCCTTTTGTCAGCTTACGAGCGAGAGGCTCATCTGTGATGCTCAGGTAAGTATTGGCCCGTGCTCCCTGTATTGAGAGGCCACCGGTCACATAATGGAGAAATATTTTCTCTACATCACTCTCGTATGCAGTAAAGGCCCTCAAGAACAGCGCCTCAGCAATAGCGTCCGAGTTTTGATCGCCCGATTCTGAGTCAGCGGGCGCAACGTCCAGCTGATCCGCTAGCTCCATAAAGGCTATGTGACGGCTCTCAATCTGGTTTCTCAACTCGATTAGGCATTCCGGGGTCATGGCGCAATTGCACTCAGTACAAACTTTGACCGCTCCTTCCTCGCTTCAGTATCCGTCGTTCTTCGTTGCGCATAGTTGATGAAGCGAGCAAAAACGGCTGGTACATCGTCTTCATTATTTTCAGTAAACTGATCGTATTTAGCGCTTAGCTCATCCAGCTCACTTCGCCAATGCTGGATCGTCTCATCGTTCAAGTCCGGCACGGGAGAGTCTATCCCTATGTTGGCCCCTTGCGCATGGGCTACACACGTGAAAAGAGTATAGAACCAATGAGGTCGGGACCAATTAGTATTCTTAAGATCCTTGGGTGGATAAATCGCCCCCACAAACTGCATCGTTGAGCGATACATCGCTATCGCGGACTCAACGTTTGGTGGAACACTTTCAAGAGGTTCGTACTCCTTGTAGAATCTTTCTATATTTTTTACAGTTTGGATTCCGCCGATCAGTGCTACTAGCAAGTCAGACGCCAACTGCGCCTCGCCCATTCGACTCACGCCCTTCTCTGTAAGAACTCCACTTTCCATCATGTAATTGACATATGTGTGGCCGAGTTCGTAAGCGCTTGTCTTGAAAACTCCCAAATACTTAGCATTCAGTTTTTCTTGGGTATTCAGAGTAACGGAGTAAGTATTTATTCGTGCAAAAATATCAAGCATATCGGCCAGGCTGACATTGTAGAGCAAATCAACACCAACCTCGTATTGTAAAACTAAGCCTTGGGTGTCCTCATCAAGTTCGTTAAAGGTTTTACCCGAGTGAGTAGAGTTGTGAGCGCTTAATACTGTAAAGCTGCCGGCAATAAATTCCAATATAGTTCTAATGCGTTGCTGGCCGTCAACGACAGTTCTCACATTTTTCTTGCCTATCAGGTCTTGAGTTAATAAAACCTTTGGCATGGGTTTGCCACGCAAAATTGTATCTATCAAAAAAGATTTGGCGGCTCGTGTCCAAACGCTTCTGCGTTGAAATTTCGGTGATACGTCTAGTAGGTTTGAACCGTCCCACTCGAGAAAGTCCGCAATACTGTAGGATCTGGCGTCAAATTGCTTCACTGATGATCTCCCTATTCATTTGCAGCCTACGACTGAGGCATTCAATACGCACCCAGTCTATACGCTCGCGGCTGGTTCAGCATAGGTTAGTGTCCTAGCCCGCTCGGCCAAATTGTGAGCTGCTGTTTTGTGGCTTGGGCAGCAATGAGTTCTTATTGATCAACGCGAAGCACGCTGGTCTTCGTTTTCACCGATTGCACCAAGCATCGGTGCCCTCGTAAAAACTTCGCTTTCTTCGTTAATTTTGGGCTGGTGCAGGGCGGGTGGGTTGTACTGGCTCGATCAGTCAGCTTGATAATTTTCACGGCGTATTCCTAGGCGAAGCGGGGGCAACGTTGACGGAGCTGGGGCGAGGATGATTTTCGGCTCAAAAAGTACACCTTGTGGGCCATTCGGCTGAGCTAAGAAGCAAAAAGGGGGTGGCTCGTGGAATTCTGCGCTTGTGTTGCGTTTCTGCATTCGAGATGATCGCAGCACAATGCCACGCCAGCAGATCAGGGATGAACGAGGATGCTAATGTATGTTTTCTAGCCCTATCGGCTTGACCTTCGGCATGCGAAGACGTGGGAGGCTGTGACGATGAAGCCCTTTGAATATATATTTTTCGTTGATTCGCTTCACCCGGACACTGCATCCATGCAGCGGGTGGCCGAGTACTTTTTGGAACTTTCCAAGTTGCTGGGCCAAGTCGAGCGTGTTCATTTCCATGATGTCACCAAGGGGAGCCTCAAATGCCATGCCCTCGCAGAGTACGAAGCTACTCCTGCTATTGAAGAACGAGTACGTTTAATAGCTGAGGTGGGCAGTGAGCCTGCACGGATTTACGACCGACTCAATCAAATGCTCGCCAAAGACAATGCCGTAGGCAAATTGGAGCGGGTTGGGCCCAATGGCGTGACCGCGAAGCTTTACACGTTTCCCGGCCGAAATTTGCCAAAGCCTAAAGTCTTCAAGGTACGCCAACAAGGAAGTCTAGACGGGCAGGTGGTATCCGTAGGAGGTCGGGACAACTCTTCGCACATGCACCTGGATGCGGGAGATGGACTTTATTGGAAGTGTGAGACCAGCCGAGAGCTTGCGGTTGTCATGGCCCCGCACTTATATGGGAGTACCATTCGCGTTTTTGGCGTGGGTACTTGGATTCGGGATGCGAACAGGAAGTGGGCTTTGGATGGATATTTTATAGTTGATCGCTTTGAAGTGCTCTCTGAGGAAACTCTTGGCGATGCGGTGGCTCGATTGAGAGCTGCTGGTACTGATTGGGCGGTAGAAGAAAATATTATCGAGATATCTAAAAGTTTGAGAGAAGGGAGTTTCTGATGGTTTTGTTAGATACATCGGTATTGGCCTATCTCTTGTACCCGGATGCCCCCGCTCCGATTGATCCTGCTACCGGCCATGCAGTAGGTGGCTGTAATGAGAGGTTGCAGCATTTCGTTAAATGTCATCAGAAATCTAAGATTTTAATTGCAGCACCGACTTACGCGGAGTTTCTGGTAAAAGCGGGTCCCGATAAGTTTCAAGAGGTCGACGAGATTATCAAGAAGAGTAGCGTTTTTAAGCTTGCTGCTTTTGACGAGGCTTGTGCCCTTGAATGCGCTCTACTTGAACAGGAAGCACGGGTTGAAGGTGACAAGAAACGTGGAGGCACTGCAGCCTGGCAAAAAGTAAAATTTGATCGTCAAATCTTGTCGGTTGGCTTGTTTCATTCAGTCACGACAATTTATACCGATGACGAGAATCTGAAAAACTTAGCTGTGCGTTCTGGCATCGAGGCATTGGGTATAGCTGATATGCCGCTTCCGGAAGCCGCTCGTCAGCACAAAATCGATTTCTCTACCGCTTCTCAGGCTGATGACTTAGCTGCGCATTGACTAGAGGTAGCGCGCTGATCATCTCGGCGCGCGTCTATTCGCTCTAATTATTGAGCTCATGCCTACTGCGGTGTTGCTGAATGACACGCTCTATCGTAATCGTCGGACCAAGTCATACTCAGCTTCCAAAAGTCATGACATCGTGTGCGCTTAAATTTAAACGGGTACTATTTCTAGCCTTCCAATATAGCTTCGCTGCGAACTCTTCAGTGGTGATGCTCTAGTAGCTTCAGGATGCTCACGTCCCAGTGTACCGTGATGCTGGCAAGCTCGATCAAAGGCAGCTTGGTTGCCAATCAACAGGTCGCCTCATTCCGTAAATCGTACAACGCAAATTGATCATGAAGTCTTGGTGAGGCCTTAGCTGCGCCACCCGTGATCTGCGAATTATTTCAGCCTCACACCATCCAGGCCTAGTACAAAGGCTTTCTTGAGCTCGTCATCGGTTGTGGGAAGAGTCGGCCGCGCAGCGAGGGCGGCAAATCATTACGGTAGCGAGCAAAATCTGAAAGACGAGACTCGAAACTACGCGTGTAGTCAGCGCATGACGCTCGAGCGCTTCCTGACGTTTGATTTTTGAATCCACGCCTCTGTGCTTACGTGGCATTTCGGAGAGCTAGCGATCAAAAAGTTGAAGGGTATGCTTTCAGCGCTTACTCGCGAGGTGAAGACGGCCGTTCTATTTCGGTTCAGTTGCTATTTGGCTACTTCAGGACATCGTGTTGGTTTTAAGGCATGTGGTGGGTTAGATAGCGTCAGGCAAAAACAACAAAGCCCGCACGGGGCGGGCTTCGGAAGCTGCTTCGCGACTGTCATCAACAGCCCAAAACAGGAAGATGGTGCACCAGGCGGGATTCGAACCCACGACCCCTGCCTTCGGAGGGCAGTACTCTATCCAGCTGAGCTACTGGTGCAATGCGGGCGCCATGATACTCATCTGGTTGGCGGGCGTCCATGCTGGTGAGTGCTGTTGTTGATTTCACACGTTTCCGGGTGTTTAGGTGACGCTGATCTGAAAATTTTCGGGTTTGGGGGCAAAGCGTTCTTTTTTTCGAACGGGCTATTGTCCTTTACCCTAGCAGTCCCTAGGATTCGTTTGAGATTTCAAACGTTTTTGCCCGGTTCTTCTACACTTTGGCAGCCTTGCACTGCGGGGGCCGGCGACGAATGAGGGATGGCCCTTTGTTGAGGCCATCAAAATGTTGCTCCGCCGTCGTGCGGTGCGTTTTCGGTAGATCAAAGCGGAGGCCGACATGCAGCTTAAAGATTCCAGTTTGTTTCGCCAACAAGCCTATATCAACGGTGCGTGGCTGGATGCAGACGGCGGTCAGACCATCAAGGTCAATAACCCTGCCACCAACGAGATCCTCGGCACTGTGCCGAAAATGGGCGCGGCCGAAACCCGTCGTGCTATTGAAGCTGCCGACAAAGCGCTGCCGGCCTGGCGTGCCCTGACCGCCAAAGACCGTGGCAACAAGCTGCGTCGCTGGTTTGAGCTGATGATCGAGAACCAGGATGACCTGGCGCGCCTCATGACCCTGGAGCAGGGCAAGCCGCTGGCCGAAGCCAAGGGCGAGATCACTTATGCCGCTTCCTTTATTGAGTGGTTCGCTGAAGAAGCCAAGCGCATCTATGGCGACGTGATCCCGGGCCATCAGCCGGACAAGCGTCTGATCGTGCTCAAGCAGCCGATTGGCGTGACCGCAGCCATCACCCCGTGGAACTTCCCGGCGGCGATGATCACCCGTAAAGCAGGCCCGGCCCTGGCCGCTGGCTGCACCATGGTGCTCAAGCCTGCTTCGCAGACGCCGTATTCCGCATTGGCATTGGCTGAACTGGCCGAGCGCGCGGGCATCCCGGCTGGCGTGTTCAGCGTGGTGACGGGCAGCGCTGGCGATATCGGCAGCGAGCTGACCGGCAACCCTATCGTGCGCAAGCTGTCGTTCACCGGCTCGACCGAGATTGGTCGTCAGTTGATGGCTGAGTGCTCGAAAGACATCAAGAAGGTTTCCCTGGAACTGGGCGGCAACGCGCCGTTTATCGTGTTCGACGACGCGGACCTGGATAAGGCCGTCGAAGGCGCGATCATCTCCAAGTACCGCAACAACGGCCAGACCTGCGTCTGCGCCAACCGTATCTATGTGCAGGACGCGGTCTACGATGCGTTCGCCGAGAAGCTGAAAGTCGCGGTGGGCAAACTCAAGATCGGTAACGGTCTGGAAGAGGGCACTACCACCGGCCCGCTGATCGACGACAAGGCTGTCGCCAAGGTCAAAGAGCACATCGCTGACGCCGTGAGCAAAGGCGCCAAGGTGCTGTTCGGTGGCAACAGCCTGGAAGGCAACTTCTTTGAGCCGACGATTCTGGTCAACGTCTCCAAAGACGCCGCTGTGGCGAAAGAAGAGACCTTCGGCCCGCTGGCGCCGCTGTTCCGCTTCAAAGACGAAGCCGAAGTAATTGCCATGGCCAACGACACTGAGTTCGGTCTGGCGTCGTACTTCTATGCCCAGAACATGAGCCGCGTGTTCCGCGTCGCCGAAGCGCTGGAGTACGGCATGGTGGGTATCAACACCGGCCTGATCTCCAACGAAGTGGCGCCGTTCGGCGGCATCAAGGCGTCGGGCCTGGGTCGTGAAGGCTCCAAGTACGGCATCGAAGATTATCTGGAAATCAAATACCTCTGCCTGAGCGTCTAAGGCAGCGATATTTCAGCCTGCGCAGCGCGAGAGCGACGCTGCGCAGGTGTTTACAGCACCAAAACCTATTGGTGGCCGGAGGCCGTGACAGTCGATCATCGCATGCTGTCCCGAGTTGATCCGCCACTTGATCCTTGAGCTACGCCGACCGATGAGCGGCGAATGAGGAAACCATGAGTCAGACAAACGCAGAATTGATGCAACGCCGCGAAGCCGCTGTTCCACGCGGTGTGGGCCAGATCCACCCGATCTTCGCCGCCACGGCCAAGAACGCCACCGTTACCGACGTTGAAGGTCGTGAATTCATCGACTTCGCGGGCGGTATCGCGGTACTGAACACCGGTCACCTGCACCCGAAAATCATCGCCGCGGTGCAAGAGCAGCTGACCAAGCTGACTCACACCTGCTTCCAGGTGCTGGCCTACGAGCCGTACGTTGAGCTGTGCGAAAAAATCAACGCCAAGGTGCCAGGTGATTTCGCAAAGAAAACCCTGCTGGTCACTACCGGTTCCGAAGCGGTCGAAAACGCCGTGAAAATCGCCCGTGCCGCCACTGGCCGTGCTGGCGTGATCGCGTTCACCGGCGCTTACCATGGCCGTACCATGATGACCCTGGGGCTGACCGGTAAAGTCGTGCCGTACTCGGCCGGCATGGGCCTGATGCCAGGCGGTATCTTCCGCGCTCTGTACCCGTGTGAGTTGCATGGCGTCAGCGTTGACGATTCCATCGCCAGCATCGAGCGCATCTTCAAGAACGACGCCGAGCCTAAAGACATCGCTGCAATCATCATCGAGCCGGTCCAGGGTGAAGGTGGTTTCTACGTGGCGCCGAAAGCGTTCATGGCCCGCCTGCGCGAACTGTGCGACAAGCACGGCATCCTGCTGATCGCTGACGAAGTACAGACGGGCGCTGGCCGTACCGGTACGTTCTTCGCCATGGAACAGATGGGCGTGTCTGCGGACCTGACCACCTTTGCCAAATCCATCGCAGGCGGTTTCCCGTTGGCGGGTGTGTGCGGCAAGGCTGAATACATGGATGCCATCGCGCCGGGTGGCCTGGGCGGCACTTATGCCGGTAGCCCGGTGGCGTGCGCCGCTGCGCTGGCGGTATTGCAGGTCTTCGAAGAAGAGCATCTGCTGGATCGCTGCAAAGCGGTTGGCGAGCATCTGGTCACGGGCCTCAAGGCGATTCAGGCCAAGTACCCGGTCATCGGTGAAGTGCGCGCGCTGGGTGCGATGATCGCCCTGGAGCTGTTCGAAGATGGCGACACGCATAAACCTAACGCTGCCGCTGTAGCGCAGGTGGTTGCCAAGGCGCGCGACAAGGGTCTGATCCTGCTGTCGTGTGGCACCTACGGCAACGTGTTGCGTGTGCTGGTCCCGCTGACCTCGCCAGACGAGCAGTTGAACAAAGGCCTGGCAATTCTCGAAGAATGCTTCGCCGAACTGGCCTGAAAAGGGCAGGGTTGTAATTGATTAAATTATGACCAAACGGACAAAAAAGACCCGCTTCGGCGGGTTTTTTTGCATTTTTAGAGGGGTAACCCGGCTTTTGAGCTATATCCGGACGAATGCATTGGCTAAGGTGGGTGCATGATTTGTGTGCAGATGAAGGAGCTGTGCAGTCTGTGGGGGAGCTAATTCATTCGCGAAAGCGGCGTGTCAGTTGTTTATATTTTTCTGATACGGCCCATTCGCGAATGAATTCGCTCCCACTTCAAACCTCCTAACCAAGATCGCTATGTGTTGTTCGATGAGAGAGTGCTGATGACGGCTGTGGATGTACCGGCGGTTCCTCGTGTATTGATTGCCGAGTCCGACCCTTGGGTTCGTGAAACGCTCAGTGAGTTGGTCTTGAGCGTGCGTGGGGATGTCGAGCTTGAAATCTGCAGCGACGGTAAACAGGCCGTCGCGTGGCTGAAAAAATACAATCCGGATCTGATCATTGCCGCCAGAGAGCTGCCGGTGCTCGATGGTTTGAGTTTATTGCGTGGCGTTCGCGGCTTGAAGCGCCAACCGGCCACGCCCTTCATCCTGATCAGCAATCGCAGTGACAGCGCCAGCGTGCGTGAAGTGGTGCCGTTGGCGCCGACGGCTTACCTGACCAAACCTCTGGATATCGACAAGCTGCGTCTGCGGGTCGAAGGCCTGTTGCTGGCCTGCCCCGTGCCTGGCGCGGCTCCGGCGCTGAAGGCAGGTGAAACCCTCAGCAAATTCCTCGACAAGCGCCGGGAGACCGCTGATGGCGCGCCGTTGTTTGTCGATGTGGCCAACGCACTCACCCTCAGCAAGGGGCCTGGCGGTGTCGACGCCACGCTGCTTGAGCAGGAGCTGCGCAACGACCCGCACATCACGGCGGTGTTGATCGCCTCGGCCAACATCGCGGCGCAGCATTTGGGCAAGCCCGTGCAGACTCTCCCCGCCGCCTTGGCGGTGCTGGGTGTGGTGCAGAGCTCACAGATCATTTCCGGCCTGGCGAAAAAACGCATGTCGGTGCTCAGCAATGCTGCGTTGTTGGCGAAGGCCAATGATTTCTGGACGCTATCGCAACGGACTGCCGAATACGGGCGCATCCTGGCGGGCATGCTGGAAGTGGACGCCGATCGCTGTTTCTGCGCGGGGTTGCTGCAGTCACTGGGCGATCTGGCGGTTGTGGGTTGTCTGCAGGAGTGGCTGCAAGCGGGCGGCAAGCTCGATGATGAACAGATCAGGCAGGCACTGGAGAAGTACTCCGCCGCATTCGGCTCGGCTTTGCGTACCCGTTGGCGCCTGCCCTTGGAGCTGCGCGAGCTGGTTGCTGCGGTCTATCAGTACAACACCGGAGTGTTTACCCGCGAAGTGCTGGTCATGAACCTGGCTGGGCACATGGCGCGGCTTGGTGATCAGGACAGCGTCACGGGCCTGGTTAAAACCAAGCCCGCCAGACTGTTGAAGATGACCGTCGCCGACCTGCAACGCCTGCGCAAAAAGCTCACCGGCGTCACCGACCCAAGCTTACTGGCCGCGCCGGTGGTCGAGGCGGTGCCTGAGGTTGAAGAAGAGGATGACGGGCCGGATTTACTGGATCAGGCGCCGGAGCCGGAAGTGGCTGCGCAAAACGATCCCGCCGAAACACCCAACCCGTAGGAGCGGCTCCAGCCGCGAAGAATCGGAAATGCTATCTGTCTGATACACCGCAGGCCAACTGTGGGAGCGAATTCATTCGCGAAGGGGCCGGTACATTCAATCGATATGCATCGCCGATACATGCGTCTTCGCGAATGAATTCGCTCCCACAGGTTATTCGCAGTCTTTGGATCGCTGCCGCCAAACCTCAGGGTTCATTGGCAGGAATATGCATCGACTGTCCCGGCCCTTCGCGGCTGAAGCCGCTCCTACGGAATCATATGATCCGTGGCAGCCGCCGCGTTGCTACACCAACACAATCTGATTCTTGCCCTGGCGCTTGGCCTGGTACATCGCGGCGTCGGCGCGGGCGTAGAGGGCTTCCAGGCTCTGGTCGGCGTCCCCTAATGTGGTCAGCCCCTGGCTGGCGGTGATGCCGAAGGCCTTGTCGCCACGCGGGAAGCTCAAGCGCTGAATCTCCCTCTGCAAGCGTTCGGCAATCTGCTTGGCGATATCCGGCGCGCAGCCCGGGAAGATCGCCGCGAACTCTTCGCCGCCAATACGCCCGAACAAATCTCCACGCCTGAGCGTCGACCGGCCGCATTCAGCGATGCGCTGCAACACGAGGTCGCCTTCCTGATGCCCGTAGGTGTCGTTGACCAGCTTGAAGTCATCGATGTCCAGCAACAGAAACGCCATGGGCGTGCCATGCAGACGGGCCAGTTCGAACTCGCGCTGGGCGCACTCGAAGAAGTGCCGACGGTTGCTGCTCTGGGTCAGCACGTCAGTCGTGGCCAGTCGTTGCAGTTCGCTTTCCAGCTGCTTCTTTTCGGTGATGTCTTCGGCGATACCCACCACGATCAGGCGATGCCCGGCATCGGTCTGGTGACTGACAAAGCATTTGTCGCTGATCCAGCGCACTTCGCCATCGGCGCGGATGATCCGGTACTCGCGATCCTCGACGGCGCCTTTTTCGATGACCTCGTTCAGGCTGCGTTCGGCGTAGTTGAGGTCGTCGGGGTAGATGCTGTCACGCCATTCGCCGAAATCCGCCAGCAGCAGGCCCGCCGAGCGGCCGAAGATACGCTCATAGGCGGGGCTGACGTAAATCATGCGCTGGGTCGCCCAATCAAACGCCCACAGCACGGCATTGACACTGACCAGCAGCGAGCTGAACAGCTGCTCGCGTTCGCTCAGGCGAGCGACTTCCGCCTGGGCATGCATCAGCGCCAGCAGCGTCTCGGCGGCAGCGGGCATTTCAGTGGAGGGATTGGGTGAAGAGGAGTTTGGCTTGTCCATGGCACTGCATCTCAAGAAGAAGTGCGGCGCAGAGCCACAACATTCCCACTGGGTTATGGGCTGTTGTTCTGAGTGGTTTTACGGGGCGAAGTTCAAATCAGCCGCGCCCGAAGCTCGGGCGCGCTGATCAATGGCGTCACGCCTGGGCAGGGCGCAGCGAGTAGGTTTTGAGCTGATCGGCGAAGTCGCGCAGGGACTGAATGCCGCTGGCTTCGGCTTCGTGGATCCAATCTTTCATGGCCGCGAGCATGTCGTGGCCGTTGCTGCTGGTCTTGACCCAGATCTGTTGCAGTGCCAGACGTTTTTCGTAGATCACTTTCAGCGCGTGGCTGTGTTCGAGCATGGTCTGGATACGCACGTGGTGCTTGTCGTCCAGCAGGCTTGTCTCACGGGACAGCAGACGCTTGGCGCGGTGGAACTGATGGCGCACCGACGCATCGGCCTTGGCGAGTTCCTGAGCCACCAGCGGACCAATCACCAACTTGCGGTACTGGGCCATGATCTGGAAGCGGTTGTTGAGGATCGCCATGGCAGTGTCCATGTCGATATGGCCTTTGCCTTCGACGCGGTGAGCAATGGGCGCAACCCGCTGCACTTTGGCCAGACGCAGGGCGCTGAACACCTTGATCCAGGCCCAGCCCATGTCGAACTCCCACTTCTTGACCGACAGCTTGGCCGAGTTCGGGTAGGTGTGGTGATTGTTGTGCAGCTCTTCGCCGCCAATGATGATGCCCCACGGCACCAGGTTGGTGGCCGCATCACGGCATTCGAAGTTGCGATAACCCACGGCATGGCCCAGACCGTTGACTACGCCGGCGGCCCAGAACGGAATCCACATCATCTGGATGGCCCAGACCGTGATGCCCAGCGCGCCGAACAGCATCAAGTCAATGACCGCCATGAACGCAATGCCCAGTAGCGGGAAGCGCGAGTACAGCTTGCGCTCGATCCAGTCCTCGGGGCAGTTTTTACCGTAGATACGCAGCGTGTCCGGGTTTTCGGCTTCGGCGCGATAGAGTTCGGCACCTTTGCGCAGTACTGTGGACAAGCCTTTGACGACCGGGCTGTGCGGGTCGTCTACGGTTTCGCACTTGGCGTGGTGTTTGCGGTGGATAGCGGTCCACTCGCGGGTGTTCTGCGCCGTGGTCAGCCACAGCCAGAAACGGAAAAAGTGCTTGAGACCCGCGTTCAGCTCCAACGAGCGGTGGGCCGAGTAGCGGTGTAGATAAATCGTGACGGCGACGATGGTCACATGGGTCATCGCCAAAGTGACTGCCACCAACTGCCAGACTGAAAGGTCGAGCAAACCGTTGTACCACATAGGCTGTATTGCCCTCGAATTGACGCTTGTGAAGAAAAACCAGCAGTGCGCATTATCACTTAGCCACCAGATAAAACCAGTCGCCCTTTGAGATAAGAGTCGCCAGATGTTTCTTATTCTATAATCCCGCCCTTTCGTAAGGTTTTTAGCTTTCTTATGACTGATTCCTCCCGTGATGCACTACGAACTGCCCTGTTTTATGGGGTGGTGTCCGTCCTCTGGTTCGTGGTGTGCGACGTTCTGCTGCCGGATTTGATCGAAGATCCCCGCCGTCTGGCATTTGCCAAACAGATGAGCGGTTACGTCTGGGTGCTTATAAGCGCCGTTTTGATCTTCATTGCCCGCACGCGATTGCTGCGTTTCATGGGGGTTGACCTCAGCTTGCGGCGCCAGCGGGAGGACCACGAGCGCTTGCGCTTGGCTGCCGCGGTGTTCGACAGCACCCGCGAAGGCGTGGTGGTGACCGACCAGCAAGGGCTGATCGTGCATGTCAATCGGGCGTTCATGGAGATCACCGGCTATCAGCAGGATGAAGTGCTGGGCCTGAACCCCAACACGTTCAAATCCGGCCGTCACGGGCCTGAATTCTATCGACAGATGTACCGCTCCATCCTCAGCGCGGGGCAGTGGAGCGGGGAAATCTGGAATCGGCGCAAGAGTGGCGAGATCTATCCGCAATGGCAAAGCATCCGCAGCGTCAGGGACGAAGGCGGCGAGATCAGACATTTCGTCGGTGTGTTCTCCGACATCACGGCCATCAAGCGCTCCGAGCACGATTTGCTGCAACTGGCGCATTACGACCCCCTGACCGGGTTGCCCAATCGCCTGCTGTTTATTGATCGCACCACTCAGGCGCTGACCTACGCCCGCGCCAGCAAACGCGGCTGTGCGCTGCTGCTCATCGACCTGGATCACTTCAAAAACATCAATGACAGCCTGGGCCACAACGTCGGTGATGAGGTGCTCAAGGCGGTGACTGAGCGGCTTCAATCGCTGTTCGACGCCGACATGACGCTGGCTCGGCTGGGCGGGGATGAGTTCGCGGTGCTGGTCGAAAACTGTCAGCAAGTGGTGCAGGCCGCCGGTTATGCACAGCGCATTCTCGATGGCTTCAGAACCCCGTTCATTCTGGAAAACCAACAGCTGTTCATCAGCGCGAGCGTGGGCATCAGCCTGTTCCCGAGCGATGCGTTGACTGCCGAGCAATTGCTGCGCAACGCCGACTCCGCGTTGTTCAAGGCCAAAAGTGATGGGCGCGAGGCCTATGCGCTTTACACCGAAGAGCTCACAGCCCATGCGCAGCAGCGTGTCGAACTGGCCAGCGAGCTGCGCCGGGCCATTGAGCAGCACGAGTTACGGGTTTTTTACCAGCCGATTCACAACCTGCAGGACAGCCGCATCGTGGGCGTCGAGGCGCTGGTGCGCTGGCAGCATCCGGTGCGCGGGCTCGTACCGCCGGGGGAATTCATTCCCATCGCGGAGCAGATCGGGCTGATCGCCGACATCGATGCCTGGGTGCTGCGCACGGCCTGCCAGCAGATGTGCGATTGGCTGGCGGGAGGTGTGGATATTGCCTTCGTTGCAGTCAACGTCTCCAGCCGCCTGTTCAGCAGCGGCCAGCTGGATGTGCAAGTAGCGAAGGTGCTGCGTGACACCGGGCTTGACCCGGCGCGCCTGGAACTGGAAGTGACCGAAAGCGCGGTGATGGAAGACCCCGAGCAGGCCATCGAGCAGCTGCACCGCTTGCGCGACCTGGGCCTGAGCCTGGCGATTGACGATTTCGGCACCGGCTATTCCTCGCTGTTGCGCCTCAAGCGCATGCCGGTGCAGAAGCTGAAAATTGATCAGGGCTTTGTGGCGGGGCTGCCCAGCGATGAAGACGACATTGCCATCGTGCGCGTGATCATCGCCCTGGCCAGGAGCATGGGCATGCGCGTGCTGGCCGAAGGTATCGAGCATGCCGATCAAGCGGGCTTCCTGCTCGGCAACGGTTGTCAGCTGGGGCAGGGGTACTGGTTTGCGCGGCCGATGCCTGCCGAACAGATTGATTGGCTGCGTGCCCCGGATTTTCGCCAGCCGGTGATCTGAGTCGGCACCAGCTACAAAGGCAATGCCTGCCTAAATGCACTTTAGTTATATCTAGATTCTTAAATAGTATTTTTAAGAATATCTGCGTGTCTCTAAGATTGCCTCCACGCCACAAGCAGATCCCCGCGAGCGGGTCCGCAGGCAACTCACTTTCAAGGAGCACGATCATGAGCGCATCTCTGCGTAGCGTTGACGGTCAGGACGAAGCGGCGATTCTGCGTGAGATTCAGAGTGCGTTGCGCGATCTGCGTTTCGGGGCTGTGGAAATCACCGTGCACAACGCTCAGGTTGTGCAGATCGAACGTAAAGAGAAATTTCGTTTGCAGAGCCCAGGCAATAAGCCGAGCTGAGCACGTAGCCGCAAGGCATCTGTGGGAGCGAGCTTGCTCGCGAAGAGGTCTGTACATCCGAAGCGTCATTGGAGTCAGTCCCATCGCCTTCGCGAGCAAGCTCGCTCCCACAAATGTTCACCAGCTATGCACACCAAAAAATTAGAAAAAGCCAACAACACAACAGATTTCCAGGAGCTTGATCCATGTCCATTCGCCGTTATGCGCTGGCCGCACTCGCCAGTGCCGTGTTTGCCGGTTCTGCTGTAGCAAAGGATTACGAGCTGTTGAACGTGTCGTATGACCCGACGCGTGAGCTGTATCAGGAATACAACGCAGAGTTCGTCAACTACTGGAAGAAAGCTCATCCGGACGACAAGGTCGAGATCAAGCAATCCCACGGTGGTTCGGGCAAGCAAGGCCGCTCGGTGATCGACGGCCTGCGCGCTGACGTGGTGACCCTGGCGCTGGCGGGCGACATCGACGAAATCGCCAAGCTGGGCAAAACCCTGCCGGAAAACTGGCAGACCCGCCTGCCGGACGCCAGCACGCCCTACACCTCGACCATCGTGTTCCTGGTTCGCAAGGGCAACCCTAAAGGCATCAAGGATTGGGGCGACCTGATCAAGAAAGACGTGTCGGTCATCACGCCAAACCCTAAAACCTCCGGCGGCGCTCGCTGGAACTTCCTGGCCGCCTACGGCTACGGCCTGAAGACCGGCGGCAGCGAAGCCAAGGCCAATGAGTACGTGAAAGAGTTGTTCAAGCACGTGCCGATTCTGGACACCGGCGCTCGCGGTTCGACCATCACTTTCGTCAACAACGGTCAGGGCGATGTGCTGCTGGCGTGGGAAAACGAAGCGTTCCTGGCGTTGAAAGAAGACGGCGGAGCGGACAAGTTCGACATCGTCGTCCCTTCGCTGTCGATTCTGGCTGAGCCTCCGGTCGCCGTTGTCGACAAGAACGCCGAGAAAAAGGGCAACACCGAAATCGCCACCGAATACCTGAAACACCTGTACAGCAAGGAAGGTCAGGAAATAGCCGCGAAGAACTTCTACCGTCCACGTGACGCTGAAATCGCTGCCAAGTACGAGAAGCAGTTCCCGAAACTGAACCTGCTGACTATCGACAAAGACTTCGGTGGCTGGAAAACTGCGCAGCCGAAATTCTTCAATGACGGCGGCGTGTTCGACCAGATTTACCAGGCGCAGTGATCGGCGAGGCAAACCTGGAACCTGTGGGAGCGGATTCATCCGCGAAGGCATTTGTTCAGACGCAAGAGATCGGTTGAATGTACCGGCCTCTTCGCGGATGAATCCGCTCCCACAGGGAAGTGGGTGTTCTGTAGAGCACCACCCGGTAGCCCGGACAGGAATGCATTTCAATCCAGAGATGTATCCAGCTGGACCATGAACCCGCACTCGTCTGCGGGTTTGGTGTGTTAACCAAGGACTCTTATGTCGCGACGCATTTCCCCCGTCATACCCGGCTTCGGGCTGACGCTGGGCTACACCTTGGTGTACCTCAGCCTGATTGTGTTAATCCCGCTGGCGGCGATGTTCATCCATGCCGCGCAGCTGACCTGGGATCAATTCTGGGCAATCATCACCGCACCGCGTGTGCTGGCGGCGCTGAAACTGAGCTTCAGCACGGCGTTCTATGCCGCTGTCATCAACGGCATTATCGGTGTGCTGCTGGCCTGGGTATTGGTGCGCTACACCTTCCCCGGTCGCAAGGTGATCGATGCGATGATCGATCTGCCGTTCGCGCTGCCGACGGCTGTTGCGGGTATCGCCTTGACCGCGTTGTATGCGCCCAACGGATTGGTCGGGCAGTTCGCGACCGATCTGGGCTTCAAGATTGCCTACACGCCTCTGGGTATCACGCTGGCACTGACCTTCGTCACGTTGCCCTTTGTGGTGCGTACCGTTCAGCCAGTGCTGGCGGACATCCCACGGGAAGTCGAAGAGGCCGCTGCCTGCCTCGGTGCCCGACCTCTGCAAGTGTTCCGTCACATCCTGGTGCCCGCGTTGCTGCCCGCCTGGCTGACCGGCTTCGCCCTGGCCTTTGCCCGTGGCGTTGGCGAGTACGGCTCGGTGATCTTCATCGCGGGCAACATGCCGATGAAAACCGAAATCCTGCCGCTGCTGATCATGGTCAAACTCGACCAGTACGATTACACCGGCGCGACGGCGATTGGCGTGATGATGCTGGTGGTTTCTTTCATTCTGCTGCTGCTGATCAACTTGCTGCAGCGGCGCATCGAAACCCCATCCTGAGGAGGCGCAGAACATGTCTTATTCATCTGTTTCAGCCGTTGCCTCAGCCAACGCCGCCCGGCGTGGCAGCGCGGTGTCGCGCCGGATCCTGATCATCCTGTGCTGGCTGGTGTTCCTGCTGTTCCTGGGCCTGCCGCTGTTCATCGTGGTGTCCCAGGGTTTGAAGAATGGCCTCGGCGCGTTTTTCACCGCCATCCTTGAGCCCGATGCGTTGTCGGCACTCAAGCTGACGGTCATCGCGGTGTTGATTTCCGTGCCGCTCAACCTGGTGTTCGGCGTCAGCGCTGCGTGGTGCGTGAGCAAATACTCGTTCCGTGGCAAAAGCATCCTGGTCACGCTGATCGACCTGCCGTTTTCGGTCTCGCCGGTGATTGCGGGCCTGGTCTACGTGCTGATGTTTGGCGCTCAGGGCTTCTTCGGGCCGTGGCTGCAGGACCATGACATCCAGATCGTGTTCGCCTTGCCGGGTATTGTCCTGGCGACCATCTTCGTCACCGTCCCCTTCGTGGCCCGTGAACTGATCCCGCTGATGCAGGAGCAGGGCACCCAGGAAGAAGAGGCCGCGCGGCTGCTGGGCGCCAATGGCTGGCAGATGTTCTGGCATGTGACCGTGCCGAACATCAAGTGGGGCCTGATCTATGGCGTGGTGCTCTGTACTGCACGGGCCATGGGTGAGTTTGGCGCGGTATCGGTGGTGTCCGGGCACATTCGTGGCGTCACCAACACCCTGCCGCTGCACGTCGAAATTCTCTATAACGAGTACAACCACGTGGCAGCCTTTGCCGTGGCGAGCTTGTTGCTGATCCTTGCGCTGTTCATCCTGCTGCTCAAGCAGTGGAGCGAAGCGCGCATTAACCGTCTGCGCCACAGTGCGGCGGAGGAATAATTCATGTCGATCGAAGTCCGTAATGTCAGCAAGAACTTCAACGCCTTCAAGGCCCTGAACAGCATCAATCTGGACATCCAGAGTGGCGAGCTGGTGGCGTTGCTGGGTCCGTCCGGCTGCGGCAAGACCACCTTGCTGCGCATCATTGCCGGCCTGGAAACGCCGGATGACGGCAGCATCGTTTTCCATGGCGAAGACGTCTCCGGCCACGACGTGCGTGATCGCAACGTCGGTTTCGTGTTCCAGCACTACGCGCTGTTCCGCCACATGACCGTGTTCGACAACGTCGCCTTCGGTCTGCGCATGAAGCCCAAGAACCAGCGCCCGAACGAGAGCCAGATCGCGGTCAAGGTTCACGAGCTGCTGAACATGGTGCAGCTGGACTGGTTGGCGGATCGCTACCCGGAGCAACTGTCCGGTGGCCAGCGTCAACGTATCGCCCTGGCCCGCGCGCTGGCGGTAGAGCCCAAGGTGTTGCTGCTCGATGAGCCCTTCGGTGCGCTGGATGCCAAGGTGCGTAAGGAGCTGCGTCGCTGGTTGGCGCGCTTGCACGAAGACATCAACCTGACCTCGGTTTTCGTGACCCACGACCAGGAAGAAGCCATGGAAGTGGCCGACCGCATCGTGGTCATGAACAAGGGCGTGATCGAGCAGATCGGCTCGCCGGGCGAGGTGTATGAGAACCCCGCCAGCGACTTCGTTTATCACTTCCTGGGTGATTCAAATCGCCTGTCTGTGGGCGAAGAGCACGTGTTGTTTCGGCCTCACGAGGTGTCGTTGTCGCGCTCCGAACTGGAAGACCATCACGCCGCCGAGGTACGAGACATCCGGCCGCTGGGCGCAACCACGCGGATCACCCTGAGAGTCGAAGGCCAGAGCGAGTTGATCGAAGCCGAAGTGGTCAAGGACCACGACAGCCTGACCGGCCTGGCGCGGGGCGAGACGTTGTTCTTCAAGCCGAAGGTCTGGCAAAAGGTTGCCGGTATTTAAAAACAGGCTCGCACCGAATGTGTGCGATGCACTCGCCCCGTGGGAGCGAATTCATTCGCGAATGTGGCCTTACAGCCGATGCATCTCCATCGAATGTACCGGCCTCTTCGCGAATGAATTCGCTCCCACGGGGAGTCTTCTACAAGCTTTGAATCCCAGGCCAGGTTCCGTGAGGAGCCGACCTCTTTCAAACCATCCGCTTCAAATCGGATAAAGACCGATGCGCTAACCCTGTGGGAGCGAATTCATTCGCGAATGCGGCCGTCCAACCGACGCATCTCCATCGAATGTACCGCTTCGCTGAGGTTTAATCCCTTGTAGGAGCTGCCGAAGGCTGCGAAACGGTTTGTCTGATACACCGCTTTCGCAGGCTTCGGCAGCTCCTACAGGGATGGGTTCTTCAGACGACCTGCTTCAAATCCCGCTTGCGTACCACCCCGACTCTGGCCTCGATCGCATGCTGCAATGGCTTGCGCAGCCCCATCAGAAATGCCAGCTCTGCCACCACGAACAGCGGACCGATGATTAATCCTGAAACATCATCGATGAACGCTGGCTTGCGGCCTTCGTAATAATGGCCGACGAACTGGATGATCCAGCCCACCACAAACAACCCGACGCCAGCGCTCAGCCAGACCATGGTTGCCTGTTGCGCCAGCACTTGGCCTGCCCACAGGCACAGGCCCAGCAGTACGCCCATTAACAGCCCGAATGGACGATCCAGCCGTAAATAGAACACGACCGAAGCCGCCGCGATCGCCACGGCAGGGGAGACCCACAGGCCGCCCACCATTGCGCCGGGGCGTGACAGCAGCACGGTCACCGCGACGACGATCAACGGGATGCCGACAAAGTGCGTGATGATATTGCGTGAGTCGCGGTGGTAGCTGGCGTATTGACTGAGATGGTCGGTGAGGTTTTTCATTATTATTCCTCCGTGGGCGATAAACGATTCTGCTACGGTTTCGTCTTGAAAGGGATTCGATTTGCAAAATAAGGAAGCACAACATGACAACTGGAGCTGCATGGCGGTCCCGGCTGATGAACGACTACTGGTTCTCGCACCTGCCGGCTGACTTGCAGGATAGCTTGCTGGACGCTGCGCGCCAGACCCGCAGGACCCCAGGCAAGTTACTCTTTCAAAAAGGCGATGCGCCTTGCGGGCTGTATGCCTTGCTGGAGGGCTCGGTACGCATGGGGCCCGCTGGTGACCAGCGCCTGGTGCCGCGCCTTGAAGACATCCGCCTGCCTTTCTGGTTTGGCGAGGTGTCTTTATTCGACGGCATGCCGCGCCGGTTCGATGTCTGCTCCCTGGAGCAGAGTATTTTCCTGCATGTGCCTCAGCCTGTGATTAACGAAGTACTTGAGCGCAACCCGGCCCACTGGCGCCCCTTCGCCAGCCTGCTGAGCGTCAAGCTGGGTCTTGATTTATTGCGCCCCGAGTACATTGAAGCGTTGCCCCCCAAGGCTCGTGTCGCCTGGCGGCTGCTGATGCTGGCCGAGGGTTATGGCCACTTGAGCCACGCGCGGCGGTTGATCTCGCTGGATGAAATCGAATCCATGCGCACCACCAACCTTACGCGTGCGGCACTGCTCGAGGTGCTACAGGATCTGCATCAGCGCAAGATCGTGCGCCTGGGCGAAGAGCAGCTGGAAGTGTTCGATGTCTTCAAATTACGCAAGGCGGCCAGCGTCAAGCGCGCCAAGTCGTTATGCTGACGGCCTGAACAATCGAGGTGAGTCATGCGGCTGCTGTTAGTGGAATACGATGTCAAAACCGCCCGAGAGCTGGCCGAAGGCTTTGCCCAGTCAGGCTTCGCGCTGGATGTCGCGCTCAATGGCCTGGACGGTCGGCACTTTGTTGAAGAGCAAAGCTACGACCTGATCATCCTCGACGTGATGCTTCCTGGCCTCAACGGCTGGCAACTGCTGCAGCTGATCCGCCAGCGGGGCACGACTCCGGTGTTGTTTCTGACCGCGCCGGATGCCATTGAAGATCGCCTGCGTGGGCTTGAACTCGGCGTGGACGACTACCTGCTCAAACCGTTCAGCTTTGAAGACTTGCTCGCCCGAGTGCGAAAACTGTTGCGTCGCGGCCCTACCGGCGATGCCGCGAGCATCAGCATTGCCGACCTGGAAATCGACATGGCGTTGCAGCGTGTCAGCCGCGGCGGGCAGCGGATCTCCATGGGTGAACAGGAATTCGCACTGCTGCAGTTGCTGGCCAGCCGTCATGGCGAAGTCCTGAGCCGCACGCAGATTGCCGCCCAGCTGTTCAACAACGACCCGCGCCCGGTCGAAGTCGCACTCCACCGCCTGACTTCGAAAATCGACGAGCGCTACCTGCCCAAGTTGATCCACAAAGTCGGCGAAGACACCTACCAGCTGGCGCTGCTGGAAGACGAAGCATTCGATTTGCGCTGAGCCGCACGCGCCTTCATCACCTCGTAGGAGCGGCTTTAGCCGCGAAAATATCGGCCTATGCGCTAGATTTTTATGGTCAGCACCATCGCTCGCGGCTGAAGCCGCTCCTACGAGCTATTTCGAAATCCGGCAGTCATTAGTCGTCGTATGACTTTTCGCAACATCCCTTCTGCCCAAAATCTCCGTCCTACTACCATCTACTGGCCTAAAAGCACTATCGACCCATTGACAGTGTAACAAGGTGTGTCTATAAATCGCTCAGTCATACGACGACTAGGCGAAATCCTGGTTTTTGCAAACATAAAAATAATACAAAGAGTAACAACCTCAATGACCACTCATTCCTCACAACCGACGCACCTCAGGCTTATCCGTGCTGGCAACCGCACGCAGCTCTCCCGTGGGCTGCTTATCGATAACCGCCTCTAAGCGAGAGCAACTCGCCGCCCCTTCGATAAAAACCAATAACAAAAAGGTGAAGAGATGAAGATAAAAGGCATTCGCTGGTGGATGGTTGGCCTGGTCACGGCCGGTCTGATCGTCAACTACCTCGCGCGCAACACGTTGTCGGTGGCCGCGCCGACGCTCATGACTGAGCTGAGCATCAGCACCGAGCAGTACTCGCACATCGTCGTCGCCTGGCAGATTTGCTACGCCATCATGCAGCCGGTGGCCGGGTACATCATCGACGCGATCGGCACCAAGATGGGCTTTGCGATTTTCGCCATTGCCTGGTCGGCAGCCTGTGCGGCCGCAGCGTTCGCCACGGGCTGGCAGAGCCTGGCGATTTTCCGTGGCATGCTCGGCCTGACCGAAGCGGCGGGTTTGCCCGCGGGCGTCAAGGCCACCACCGAATGGTTCCCAGCCAAAGAGCGTTCAGTGGCCATCGGCTGGTTCAACATCGGTTCGTCGATGGGCGCATTGCTGGCACCGCCATTGGTGGTATGGGCGATTCTGCAAAGCGGTTGGGAGCTGGCCTTTCTGATTGTGGGCGGTCTGGGCATTGTCTGGAGCGGCATGTGGCTGGTGCTTTATAAACACCCTCGCGACCAGAAGCGCTTGAGCGACGCCGAACGCGATTACATCCTCAGTGGTCAGGAAGCGCATTTCAAAGATGTACCGACGCAAAAGGGCAGCTGGAAAAAAATCATCACCAGCCGCAATTTCTATGCGATTGCCTCGGCGCGAATTCTCTCCGAGCCCGCCTGGCAGACCTTCAACGCCTGGATCCCGCTGTACCTGATGACCGAGCGGCACATGAACATCAAGGAAATCGCCATGTTCGCCTGGCTGCCGTTTCTCGCGGCGGATATTGGCTGCGTGCTGGGCGGCTACTTGAGCCCGCTGTTCCACAAGCACTGCAAAGTGTCGCTGTTCACCTCACGCAAACTGGTACTGCTGTTCGGCGCATCCTGCATGATTGGCCCGGCCTGCATCGGCCTTGTAGAAAGCCCATACACCGCCATCGCGTTGCTGTGCGTTGGTGGTTTCGCCCACCAGACGCTGTCCGGCGCGCTGTACTCCATCACCTCTGACTCGTTCGGTAAAAACGAAGTCGCCACTGCAACCGGGATGGGCGGCATGTTCGGCTTCTTTGGCGCGGCGGCCTTCACGATGGTATTTGGTGTACTCGTGACCAAGATTGGCTACAGCCCGCTGTTCGTAGTGCTGGCGGTTTTCGACATCGTGGCCGCCATCGTGGTGTGGAACGTGGCGAGGGAGCTGCCGCAGCAGCCGTTGCCAGTTGAGGCCGCTCATCCAGAAGGGGCGATGCCGACCGTTTGAGCCGACTTGGGACCGGCTTTAGCCGGGAAGGCGGCATTTCAGACGATAGATATGGTGTGGATGTACTGGCCTCTTCCCGGCTAAAGCCGGTCCCACGTCGTCGCGTCGATATTTAGATCCTGTGGGAGCGGTCCGAAGACGCGCCAACATATCTGTAACAAACATTAAGTACCTTGAACCCTGCCCACTGACAGGCGGGTAAACACAGCAGTTTTTTATCGGGGTTGTTCCTTAGGCAGGGGACAGCCCCTTTTTTTATCTCTGTATATTCAATTTAGCTATTGATTGATAGCTTCTTATTCCTTAGTGAATCGTGCCTGCGTCCTTATACTCAGCCTCATGAACGCAACATGCAGGAGGCTAACCCCATGCATAACGAGTCGATCCGCTATCTGATCGTGCCAGGCTGGCAAGGGTCGGGCGATGAGCATTGGCAAACACACTGGCAGAACAGCCTGCCCAACAGCTCGCGCGTGGAGCAGGCCGACTGGTTCAAGCCGCGCCTCGAAGACTGGGTGGGCGAGCTGCAGCGCACCATTTCCGCCGAGCGCTCGCCCGTCATCCTGATCGCGCACAGCCTGGGCTGCATCACCGTTGCCCATTGGGCACGCCTGGCGCCGCTGGAGTCGTTGCGTCAGGTTCACGGTGCTTTACTCGTCGCACCTGCTGACGTCGAACGCCCCAACTGCTCACCGGCCCTGCGCAACTTTGCGCCGATCCCGAAAGACTTGTTGCCGTTCCCGACGCAAATTGTCACCTCCGACAACGATGCTGCCGTCAGCACTCAGCGTGCCCTGCAAATGGCGGGTGACTGGGGCGCCGAAACCGGCATTCTCAGCGAGGCCGGGCACATCAACGTCAAGTCCGGACACCGTCGCTGGGAGCAAGGCTTCGCCTACCTGTATCGCCTGCAAAGTCGAATGGAACACGACGCACGACGCCGCGCATGAATTCAACCGGCGCGGAATGCTCCGCGCTTGTCTTCAAGATTCTGTTTTCACTTAACGGTTGAGCCGTTGCAAGGCTCAGGCGGGAGCTTGCCATGAGCCTTAAAGAACCCTTTGGTCAGCCGCTGCTGACTTTCCCCGATGCCGAAAAAAGCCCGCTGAGTATTCGCGCCAAAGCGCTGGTGTTCATCGATCCCCGCGCCCGCCGCCTGCGCGAAGAAATGGAACAGCTGGCGCCCCGTGAGCTGCCGGTGTTGATCCGCGGTGAATCCGGCACCGGCAAGGAATTACTCGCCCGGCACATTCATCGCGGCAGTGACCGCCCCGGCTTGTTCGTTTCGGTCAATTGCGGCGCCATCAGCCCCACCTACGCCGATGCCGAATTGTTCGGCTATGCAGCTGGCGCTCACAGCGGCTCGGTCAGCAGCCGCGCAGGCTGGTTTGGCTCAGCCAACGGCGGCACCTTGTACCTGGACGAAATCGGCGATTTGCCGCTGCCGATCCAGATCAAACTGCTGGCCGCTCTGGAAAATCACGAAGTCACCCGCGTTGGCGCGCAACAGCCCAGCCCGGTAGATGTGCGCCTGGTCGCCGCCACCAGCATCGACCTGGCCCAGGCCGTGGCCGCCGGCAAATTTCACGAGCGGCTGTTCCATTACCTCAGCGAAGGCCACCTTGAGCTGCCTGCCCTGCGTGAGCAACCGGGCAACATCCTGCCGCTGGCCGAATACTTCCTCGGCATCTACAGCCAGCGCCTCAACCTCGCCGTGCCGCTGATCAGTGACGCCGCACAAGCCGCGCTCGAAGCCCACACATGGCCAGGCAATACCCGAGAACTGGAAAACGTCATCCACTTTGCGTTGCTGGTCAGCAGCGGCGAAGAAATCCTGCCAGAGCACCTGAACCTGCCCGTCAGTGTTGATCCGCTGTTGGAAATTGAGCGTCTTGTAGGAAAAGTTCTTGTTCGTGCAAAGGTTGACGAACTCTTTGCACTGCAGCGGGCCCTCGAAACCATGACCGCGAAGCTGGAAAAAGCCATCCACTGACCCGCAACCCCCGATTTTTCAGCGCCGCATCCTTCAGTAAGGATGCGGCATTTTTATTTGTGGGCGGAAAATGGCTTTCGTAGTCCTTCATGGTGCGAAGAATTATCCTACATAATTGATCTGGACCTTTACCATCTTCTGTTGGAAGACGCCTATTGAATTTAAAGTAAACGTGCCTTTCTGGTGGTCGTTTATTACTATTGATTGCACGCGGTAGACAGATATTAAAACTTGGATAAAGCTGGTTTGGTGATGTGGTCTATTGGTCTTTAAAGAACAAAATTTTACTGCAGATCAGATCCAATTTTCTGAATCAATACATCGCCACCCGCACTTATATTGCGAGGGCAGCAGTGGTCTAATAGAAAATTTTCAAGTCTGAACATAAAGGAATATGTGATGAGTGATGTGAATAAAATGTTGCCGTGGAGCAACCTGAAAATGTCGATTGCCGTGACGTCTGGATCTAGCAGGCTCTACGCAAATGGGCGTCAACAAGTGAAGTTGACGGTAAAACTAGAAGCCGAGGACAGTTTGCTTAATCCTGCTGCTCTAAGTGAAAGCGAGCTAAGCAGCCTTCGCCTGATTGAATATCACGGCGGTAAGGAGATCGCCTTTGATAATTCAACGCACCCATCTGCTAACCCAGTGACCCCTAATCTGATGTGGGACTATTCGCACCATCAGAACCTGGCCTACAGGTTTTACCCTGCACACAGTGGTGCAGGCACCCGGGCAATGGATAACGGTGACTCAAAAGCAGCGTTCTCTAGCGGGACCGTTCTGTACAAGGATTTCTACGTCAGAACCGTTGCTGATACAACACTTCGTATTGCAGCAAAAATCACGAGGGACGATGGCAGCGTTTTCATTTCGTCAGCCAGCAAAGAAGGTTCCGTTACGCTGATCCCTGTTGAGGTTCCGCGCTACGGTCCCGAGGATTATAATTTTAATCCCATTACAATTTCGTCGAATAATGTGGCCTACGACTATATTCCCCTCTCCCTTGATTCGGTCCATGGTGCCGTTGAGTTTCGATCTGTTTCGTTCACGGATTCAAGTGCTGTCAAGCATATCGTCACGCGCAGCGGCGCGGGTACATTGGTGCTGACGGGGTTCACTTTTCCTGGAGGTACACAAATACACTACAGTAATTTCAATTCCGTCGGGCCAAGGCATATAGACCCAAGCTATGCGCTGCCGGGCCGACCAGTAATTGTGGTGGTTCGCGCTTTCAATACCCCGCCGGCCGGCCTTCCCTCGTTAAGGCGTTCGACCGCGCTTCGCGCTATTGATATGTATGGTAACCCACATACCGTCAATATTCTTTTCAGCGAGACTGAGACAGATAGTCGAGTCATGATGCTGTATTGATCACCCGATTTATATCTCGTAAGTTTTGAATAAGACGCCGCGCGCTCGTCTGCAGGGTAGGCTCCGAGGGTGTGGCATATGGATTGCCTGAATAGGCTTTTAAGGATAATACAATGGATAATCTAAGCAATACCCGTCAGTGGACTCAGCCGCTGAATTTTACAGTGGAGTTTGCATCTACGGCAGATCGCGTATATGCCAACGGGCTTCAGCAGGTTCAACTGAGGGTCGGCCTTGCTGTTGCGGATGAGAACGGTGATTTGATTAACATTAGCGACGATGACATCAGAAGCCTGGTGTTGATTCAGCATTCTGACGCAAGAGAGCTTCCCAATGCTGATCCACTGATGGGCCTCCCCCCTGCTGCAGTGCAATGGGATTGGAGCAATAAACGGGACAGCAGGTACAGGTTTTTCCCGAGTGCAGATCCTTTGCCGGAGGCAGATAATTCAGCCTTGGCAAGCCTGAATTCCTTATATCGAGACTTTTGGGTCAGGTCCAAAGCCAGTGGCCCATTGCGTGTTGCTGCAAAAGTTACGATGCGTGATGGAACCGAGTTTTTTTCTACCGAGATGCCGAGTGGTTCTGTGACGCTGGTCCCTGAAGCAGTGCCCGTGCGACGCATCAGCGACTATACGCTGAGACCCACCAATATCAGTGAGCGGGGGGTCTCTTATGACTATATTCCGTTCGTCATACGCAACCGTGGCGTACTCATGGAGTTCGTTCAATTCTCCATGACGCCTGCGAGTATTTCAAAGCACAGCAAAACGGCAAAGCCCGGCACCGTGCATGCTGTATTCACGGGTTATACACCGACGCCAGGCAAGGGGCCTATCAGCTATTCGCAAACTAATTCCGGACTGCCAAGTACAGTATTGCAAGATTTTATTCGTCCAGGGCAGGTGGTTATTTTAGTGGCTGATTCTACTTTCAATCTGTCCCAGTCACCCGTGCCAGGTCCGAACGCTTCAGCGGGGATTACGGCGATCGATCGGTATGGAAATACTCACAGGGTTACGATTACATTCAATAGCAATGATGATCGGCTTCGACAGATAAAATTAGTTTGAAATCCGAAGGTCGTCGACTTGACCGTCGCGTGGAGGGCATGCGGCGCCTTCCTTTTATCGGTTATTAACTAACAGGCGCTTGCGTTGCAGGCGTCAACTTACTGATCAGTTTTGGAGTTCATAATGACTTCATCGGCTTCAGGCATACATTCCAATGCCTACAATTACCTAAGCTTCGTAAGTTCTGGGGTTGATCCTCGAACAGGTACCTATAGTTTTAATCTTTCGCTTTCCAGCTTGCTGGGAAATTCATTGAACGGACCTTCCTTGCCGCTCAGCCTGGGCTTTAATTCCCTGCAGGGTGCCAGTGCCGGTTTCGGTGTTGGCTGGATGATGTTATTTTCCAGCTATGACTCACAGTCAGGCAGGCTAAGTTTATCCACGGGAGCCACCCACATGGCAGCCTTGGTGGGAAACGACTTTGTTATCCGCGACAAGAAAGTCCGCGACTTGAAAGTTAGCCGCTCTGGGGATGAGTTAATCATTGAACATAAGAGTGGAGTTGTTGAAGTGCTGAGTGATCCGGGTACGGGCTCAACTCAATGGTTGGTGTCGAGGATTTATTCTCCTGAAGGTCATGAGCTTCGTCTGAGTTATCGGCTGATTGCGGGTCGCAGGTTATTAAGTGAGGTGCGAGATCGTGATCAGATTTTATTAGTGGTTAACATCCATGACGGATCGTCGCAAGTGTCTGGCATTACACTCTGGCCCTCAAATCCAGCTAACGCATTGACTTTCCAATTTCAGCAGGAAGGGGGCGAGCTTACAAGGATTTCCCTCTTGCTGAATAATAACGAGTCCGTTTCCTGGCGATTTCGTTACCAGACATTCAATGGACTTCGTGTTATCGCAAGGCTAGAACTACCTACTGACGGTTTCGAAATCATCACCTATCAGGCGTCTGCATTAAGACTGCCCAACGGTGCTCCCGTTAGCGCTCTGCCAGCAGTGGCCTCTCACACTGTCTACCCGCGCTCGAATCAGCCACCCATCACAAGGGAATACCGCTACTCGGCCAAGAACTATCTTGGTTATGGCTCCAACGCCAAATGGCGCAATGACGGCGATAACCTGTATCAGGCCACAGGCAATTACGAATACGAAACCTACGAAGATCTAGTGGTGGGCAGCGGAACGGGTCGGCAGATCATGCGCCGCACCAAACGTGTCTACAACCGGTTCCATCTGCAGGTGGAAGAAACCGTCAACCAGCGTGGCAAAACCGTTCGCAACCGAACCCGCTACCATGAAAAACCAGGCCTGAAATTTGAAGACCAGCCTGGCAATTTTCAGATGCCGGCCACGGTTGAGATGGCTTGGTTTGATGCTGCCGACCCCGAGAAAGTGCGCGTTGAAACCACCGTAACCGAATACGATGACTTCGGTAACATCCTCAAAAAGATCTCCCCGACGGGGATCGTCGAAGTGTTTGAGTATTACCCGGCAGGTGAGTCTGATGGTTGCCCGGCCGATGCTTTCGGGGCGGTGCGTTGGCTCAAGCAAAAGACCCTGATCCCCGCGCCTGATCGAGCGCCAGCGCCGACATTGATCACTCAATATCGCTACACCCAATTGCTATCGGCCAGCCCGGAGCGCGGGCGTTTTGTGGCACTGGCCAAGGAGACCGTCCTGCAAAAAGGGCAGGCTGAGCCGCTTATGGTCATCGCGCGGGATTATGAGGAAAACCCCAAGAGTCAATTTTTCGGGCGCGTGAAAAGCAGGACCGAGACCGTAGGCGGCGTTGAGACGGTCTTTGCTCATAGCTATGAATTGCTCGACGGTGCTGTATGTACCCACACGGAGATGATCGCCGGCGACGGCACCGCCAGCAGTCAGGATCTCTGGCAAAACGCCCTGACCGGCGCCGAGGTCAAAAAGGTCGAGCAATTGGGTGTCACCCTCGAGACCGTCCATGATCGACTCGGTCGCAAGACCCTTGAAATGCTCGCGCCGAAAACCTCAAGCCAGGCACTCAGAACCCACAGCTACCAACTGGCCGACAAGTTGGGCGATACGGTGCTGACCCGCACGGTCGCCGCCAATGGTGCAGCAACGCTGACAAAACTGGACGGCATGAGCCGCAAGGTAAACGTTGAAGTTCAGGACATGGATGCTGTCGGGCAACCGATGCGCGCCGTGTATGCCGCCAAATACGATGCACTGGGCCAGTTGGTCGAAGACACAAGCACTGATTGGCTGGACGGGAAGCCCTACCCACAGGTAACTCAATACACCTATGACGATTGGGGCAATCGTCAGGAGACCATAGGCCCGGACGGGGTAAAGAATGAGGACCACCTCGATCCTATCGCCCTCACCAAGACTCAGGGAGTAAAGGGTGCTGGTAAAACCGTAATCACCCTCAATGCCTTTGGCAAACATGATTCAGTGGAGCGCTTCGATCGCCATGGTAATTCCATGGGCAGCACTGAATACCTGTACGACGGGCTAGGTCGCTGCGTGCAGAAAACCGACCCTCATGGACGCCATACCCGGTTCGCTTACGACTTCGCTGATCGCCTGGTGCTGACCCAACTGCCAGACGGAACGAATATCAGAAAAGACTATGTCCCTCACAGTACCGAAGACCTGGCGACGAAGATCTGGGTCAACGATTACCTGACCGGACAACGTACTTATGATGGCTTGATGCGGGTGACCAGCCTCTCGGTGGGTGGGCGTAGTGAAACCTTTACCTACGAAGGCGCGCAACCGAACCCGGCCACCCACACTACCGCCAGTGGAAAGGTCATCGCCTACCAATACGAGCCGTCGCTGAACAATCAAATGGTTGAGCGCAGCGTGGTGGGTAACAGCAATTTGTCGGCGAGTTTTCGTTACGACAGCAGCCACGCCAAGTTGCTTCAAGCGTCCAGCCCTGGCAGCCAACAGCAGCGTCGCTATTGCGCTTCGGGCCAACTTGAGGGGGATCAACTGGGTGAAGGGCAGGGCGTGCTTGAGACGACTCAGCGCAACTCTCTCAAGGGTTTGCCCATGCAGTACACCAATGCTTCGGGCGTTGTGCAATTCACTCGCTATGACGCGTTGTGTCGCATCGCGCAAGTCCAGCAGGGAGCGGTCAAAGCGCACTATAGCTACGACGCGCTGGGCCGTGTCAGCAGGATCGAAACGGTCGACGCACAGAGCGCGCGCACCCTCACCACGCAGCTGGAGTACGACGACTTTGGTCGTGAAGTAAAGCGGGTGCTGCAGGTTGACATGAATCCCGCTGAGGAGCTCTCTCAATGCTACGACGGTACCGACAAACTGATACAGCGCACGCTCAGGCGCGGTGCAATCCTGCTACGGGATGAAACCTTCGGCTACGACTCGCGCGGCCGTATGACGGATTACACCTGCAGCGGTGTGCATCCGCCGGTTGATGCCGCAGGCAAGGTCATTCTCAGCCAGACCTACCGTTTCGATGAGCTGGACAATATCCGAGAGCTGAAAACGGTGTTCCCGGGCGGCGAAAACACGACCACCTACGACTACGAGTACGCCGACAAAACACAGCTCAGTCGGGTTCGTCATAGCCATGCGGATTACGCCGCTAACCAAGCGTTTTTTACTTACGACAACGACGGCAACCAGCTCAACGACCAGCATGGCCGTCGCATGATTTATGACGATCTGGGCCGCCTGGCTTCGGTCGCGCAGGAGCCAGCATGAATCAACAAAGAACTTTGATCAGTTATCGCTACGATGCGCTGGATCGCCTGATTGGCGTCGAACCTGCCGCCGGAGCGGTCGCTACCCGTATATACCGTGACGGACGCATCGACACGCAGCATGAGGGCGGTCAACACCACAGCCTGATTGAAGCAGGCGGGCATCTTCTGGCCCAGTCCACGCGCTCGGACAATGGCGTGGTAAACAGCTTGTTGGGTTGCGACCAGCAACGCAGCGTTTTGCAATCGGTCAGCGGCAGCCAGATCCAGCGCAGCGTTTACACCCCTTATGGCGGGCAAGCGGTGGAGAGTGGCTTGCACAGTCTGCTGGGTTTCAATGGCGAGCAACCTGACCCGGTGACAGGCTGTTATCTGTTGGGTAACGGCTACCGCGCCTACAACCCTGAACTGATGCGTTTTCACAGCCCCGACAGCATGAGCCCATTCGAGTCAGGCGGTGTGAATCCTTACGCATACTGCGTGGGTGACCCGGTCAACATGACTGATCCGACCGGGCATTTTTCCTTCAAGAACTTGTTAAAGGCCTTTATAGGTATCGCAATCTCGGTCGCTGCAATTGCACTCACTGCGGCGACACTCGGCGCCAGCGCACCGCTCACCGGGCCGGTCATATTCCTGGCGGCGGCCAGTGTCGCCGCTGACGTTCTGCAGATTGTCGGTGAAGTGGTGTCCCTCGCCGCGCCTGACTCCAATGCCGGGGATATCCTGGGCTACGTGGGGCTCGGTTTGGGCGTGGCAACGCTTTCGGGCTCTTCGGTCGCGAAAGTTGCGGCCAGGCGAGGTAGTCAAACGGCTGCACGTTTTGTCAACAAAGGGGCCGGTGCGGTCGCAGCAGCCCGACAAGGTGCGCTCAAAGTCAGCAACGGCAAAGCCGTGCAGAGCTTCACCGGCGCTGCGAAACTGGGCAGAGGTGCGAGGAATACTGTTGCGCTTCAAAATCGTTTTGAGAAGTTCAGGAAACTTTCCGGCTTCCTGGATATTGCAGACTACTCATTTGAAGCCATCGACCTGATTGATGACCTGGCCAGCGGGAATGGCAATCCCTCTGGTGGTGGAGATTCAGGCCAGAACTCTTCCGCCTTTGATTCATTTTTACGCGGTGACCCTGAGCAAGGTGCGCAGGGTTTGGGGCAGGTGAATATGAAGCCTGGGGACTTCCTTACTGCCGATCAAGACAGGATGAAGTCAATACGCGAGTTTTAACTGACGCAGGCTACGTTGGCTGCTCAGCACTAATCCTTCAAGAAAAGCATAAGCAGTTAGCAAAAAAGTATTGTCTTGGAATAAAAAATATCGGTAATGTCCGCTCCACGCCCCCGACTGCATCTGCGTCGGGGGCCACTCATTGAAGAGCTGTCGGCGAACCGACCTCAATTTCTCCAAGGACATTGCATGAAGAAGACATTGCTGTTGACCGCTCTGGCGGCCGTATTTTCGGTAAGCGTGGCTCAAGCAGCCGAGAAACTGGTGGTCGGTGCGACGCCGATTCCTCACCAGGAAATCCTTGAGCTGATCAAGCCGGACCTGGCCAAAGAAGGCGTGGACCTGCAGATCAAAGTCTTCACCGACTACGTGCAGCCAAACGTTCAACTGAACGAAAAGCGTCTGGACGCCAACTATTTCCAGACCAAACCGTACCTGGAAGGCTTCAACAAAGGTAAGGGCGCAACCCTGGTGACGGGCGTTGGCGTTCACGTTGAACCGTTCGGCGGCTACTCGCGCAAGTACAAGAGCATCGCTGACCTGCCGGAAGGCGCAACCATCGCCATCCCTAACGAAGGCAGCAACGCCGGTCGTGCTCTGCTGCTGTTGCAGAAAAATGGCCTGATCACCCTCAAGGATCCGACCAACGCACTGTCGACGCCGAAAGACATCGCGACCAACCCGAAGAAGTTCAAGTTCCGCGAGCTGGAATCGGCTGTATTGCCGCGCGCACTGGACCAGGTTGACCTGGCGTTGATCAACACCAACTACGCGCTCGAAGCCAAACTGAGCCCGAAGAAAGACGCACTGATCATCGAAGGTGCTGATTCGCCGTACGTGAACTACCTGGTGACCCGTACCGATAACGCCCACACCGACGCTATCGAGAAACTGTCCAAGGCGCTCACCAGCCAGAAAGTCAAAGACTTCATCAACAGCAAGTACGACGGCGCGGTACTGCCTGCGTTCTGATTGCTGAGCTAAAAAACGCAATACCCGACGCCGACACTGGAAACAGTGTCGGCGTTTTTGTTTTCGCAGTTCATTCAGTGGGACCGGCTTTAGCCGGGAAGAGGTCGGTACATCCGATGCCTCTCTATTGCCAGAAATGCAGTCTTCCCGGCTAAAGCCGGTCCCACAAGTTTGTGATAGCTCCCAAGCCCTAGCTCAATCCGAACTATTCATATGCAATAACGATATTTAAATTTCGATTCTTATACCTATAAAGTCATGGCTCTAAACCACCAGTCTTCTGGAGTCGGAGTTCATGTCAGCAGCCTCCCTCGTGTCATCACCTGTTCAAGCCGCGCCTCAACCGTTTGAAGTGCGTCCGTTCGCCGGTAACGTGGGGGCGGAAATCGTGGGTCTGGATTTGTCCCGACCGCTGAATGAAGCCGACTTCGCTCGCGTCCACCGCGCGCATCTGGATCACCATGTGGTGGTGTTCCGCGATCAGCAGATCACCCCGCAACAGCAGATCGATTTCAGCCGCCGCTTCGGCGTCTTGCAGATCCACGTGCTCAAGCAGTTCCTGCTGGCCAACCATCCGGAAATCCTCATCGTTTCCAACATTGTCGAAGACGGTCAGCCGATTGGCCTGGGCGATGCGGGCAAGTACTGGCACTCGGACCTGTCCTACAAAGAGCTGCCGAGCCTGGGCTCAATGCTCTACGCACAAGAGCTGCCAAGCGAAGGCGGAGACACGCTGTTCGCTGACATGCATCAGGCCTGGGAGACCCTGCCGGAGCATCTGCGCAAGGCTGTTGAAGGTCGCAATGCCGTGCACAGCTACACCTCGCGCTACCGCGATGGGCACAACGCGCAAAACTGGCGGCCGACTCTGAGCGCCGAGCAGTTGGCTCAGGTGGTCGTAGTCAGCCACCCGATTGTGCGCACCCACCCGGAGAACGGCCGCAAGGCGTTGTTCGTCAGCGAAGGTTTCACCACCCACATCGTTGGCCTGCCGGAAGACGAGAGCCAGCAGATCCTCAACGAGCTGTACGCCCACAGCGTGCGCCCTGAAGCGGTGTACCGCCACAAATGGGCACCCAACGACATGGTCTTCTGGGACAACCGCTCGCTGATCCATCTGGCCGGAGGCACACCGGACCATCTGCGTCGTCGCCTGCACCGCACCACCATCCAGGGCGATGCGCCGTTTTGAAACCGGGAGTTAACCAATGAATGCTGTTCTGCAAAGCCACACGGCTAGCGCAAACACGCCTGCGCAACCGGTCGATCAGCCTTCTGCTGAAGCCCTGTTGCAAGTCCAGAATGTCAGCCTCGAATACCGCACCCCCGAGCGCGTCGTGCGGGCGACCCATCAGGTCAGCTTTGAAGTCGACCCGGCTGATCGCTTCGTGCTGCTCGGCCCGTCCGGTTGCGGCAAATCCACCTTGCTCAAAGCCGTGGCCGGTTTTATCCAGCCCAGCGAAGGGCAGATCCGGCTGGCGGGCGCGGAAGTCACAGAGCCCGGCCCGGATCGCATCGTGGTGTTCCAGGAGTTCGACCAGCTGCCGCCCTGGAAAACCGTGATCGAAAACGTCATGTTCCCGCTGCTGGCCTCGCGCACCCTCAAGCGTAATGAAGCTCGGGAACGCGCCCTCTACTACCTGGCGAAAGTCGGTCTGAGCGCCTTCGCCGATGCCTACCCGCACACCTTGTCCGGCGGCATGAAAGCCCGGGTGGCGATTGCCCGTGCCTTGGCCATGCAGCCAAAAATCCTGCTGATGGACGAACCCTTCGCCGCCCTCGATGCCCTGACGCGTCGCAAGATGCAGGAAGAGCTGCTGGAGCTGTGGGAAGAGGTGCGCTTCACCTTGCTGTTCGTCACGCATTCCATTGAAGAAGCGCTGGTGGTGGGCAATCGCATCCTGCTCCTGTCACCGCATCCCGGTCGCGTTCGGGCGGAAATCAACAGCCACCAGTACGACCTGAAAAGCCTCGGCGGTGTCGGCTTCCAGCACACCGCCCAGCGCATTCATCGCCTGTTGTTTGATGAAGGTGACGAGCAGCCGGTTGATCGCGAGCTGAATTTCCAGGACATCCGCATCGCTTATTAACACCACTAAACCTGTGGGAGCGAGCTTGCTCGCGAAGAGGCCGGATCAGGCGATATTTAACCATCGCCTGCCAATCAGTCTTCGCGAGCAAGCTCGCTCCCACGGGGTGAGTTGTAGACTTCAGAGAACACCACCATGAACATCCGTGAAGAATACGAAGTCACGCTGGAGCCCTTCACTCAGGAGGATCTGGCCCGCGACATCCCGTTGGCGCAGCGCATCTGGCAACTGAGCTGGGTGCGCAAGACCGTGATCCTGATCGTGCTCGCCATACTCTGGGAAGTGGCCGCGCGGATCCAGAACAATGACCTGCTGCTGCCCAGCTTTCTGCAAACCGCCGCTGCGTTTTATGACGGCATCCTGTCCGGCGAGCTGATCGGCAAGGTGTGGATTTCCCTGACCGTGCTGATTCAGGGCTACGTGATCGGCATCGTCCTGGCCTTTGCCCTGACGACGCTGGCGGTCTCGACGCAACTGGGTCGTGATCTGCTTGGCACCCTGACAGCGATGTTCAACCCGCTGCCCGCCATTGCGCTGTTGCCGCTGGCACTGCTGTGGTTTGGTCTGGGTCAGAACAGCCTGATTTTCGTGCTGGTGCATTCCGTGCTGTGGGCCTTGGCGCTCAACACCTATGCGGGTTTTCTGGGTGTCTCGGAAACCCAGCGCATGGCCGGTCGGAATTACGGCCTCAAAGGCCTGCGCTTTGTCTGGTACATCCTGATCCCGGCTGCGCTGCCATCAATTCTGGCGGGCCTGAAAATCGGCTGGGCTTTTGCCTGGCGCACCCTGATCGCCGCCGAACTGGTGTTCGGCGCGTCATCGGGCAAAGGCGGCCTGGGCTGGTACATCTTCCAGAACCGCAACGAGCTATACACCGATAAGGTTTTCGCCGGTCTGGCCGCCGTGATCCTCATCGGCCTGCTGGTGGAAAACCTGCTGTTCGCCAATATCGAACGCCTGACCGTCAAGCGCTGGGGTATGCAGCGCTGATTTAACGACATCCATTTTTGTGAGGTTCTACATGGCAATCCCTTTCAAACGCTCAGCCCTTGTCGCGCTGGCGGCCACCATCGGTCTGCTCAGCAGCGGCGCTCAGGCCGAAGGCAAGATCAGCATCGCCCAGCAATTCGGTATCGGTTACCTGATCCTGGACGTGGTGCGCGATCAACAACTGATCGAAAAGCACGGTAAAGAGCAGGGCCTGGATATCAAGGTCGACTGGAACAGCATCTCCGGCGCTACCGCCATGAACGAAGCGCTATTGGCTGGTGCGCTGGACGTGGTGTCCGCAGGCGTGCCACCGATGCTGACCGTCTGGGACCGCACCAAAGGCAAACAGAACGTCAAAGCCATCGCGTCGCTGGGTTCGATGCCCAACTACCTGCTGACCAACAACCCGAACGTGAAGACCCTCAAGGACTTCTCCGAGAAAGATCGCATCGCCGTGCCCGCTGCGGGCGTGGGCTTCCAGTCGCGGACCTTGCAGATCGAAACCGCCAAGCAGTTCGGTAACGAGAACTTCAAGAAATTCGACAACATCTCGGTGAGCCTCGCCCACCCGGATGCCACATCAGCGCTGATCGCGGGCGGCTCGGAAATCAACTCGCACTTCTCCAGCCCGCCGTTTCAGTATCAGGAGCTGGAAAACCCCAACGTGCATAAAGTGTTGAGTTCCTACGACGCACTGGGCGGTCAGGCCACGTTCAACGTGCTCTACACCACCGAAAAATTCCACGATGAAAACCCCAAGACCTACAAAGCCTTCTACGACGCACTGGCCGAAGCCGAGAAAATCATCAAGGCCGACAAGCCTGCCGCCGCCAAGACCTACATCCGCGTAGAGCAATCCAAGCTGCCACTGGCGCTGGTCGAGAAGATCGTCGCTGACCCGGAAATCGACTTCACCATCGCCCCGCAACGCACCTACATCTATGCCGAGAAACTGCATGAGCTGGGCGTGCTGAAAAACAAGGCGGACAGCTGGAAGGATTACTTCTTCGAAGAAGCCCATGGTGGTGCGGGTAGTTGATAGCTGGGCTGCCATCCATTTTTCCTGACTCGCGCTGACCCTGTGGGAGCGAGTTCATTCGCAAATGCGGCATCACAGACGATGAATCTCTGTCGACTGTAGCGGCCTCTTCGCGAATGAATTCGCTCCCACGGGTGGGTCTGCGTTATTGGCTCGCTGTAACTTCCCCTCACCAAAACCCCACCTTTGCCGACCCACTCCTGCAGTGCGCTTATGCACGTCAATTCGCGTCTGAAGCGACAGTCAGCAAGTATTTCAGCCTGAAATCGCTTCCGACCAGAAAGGGTCTTGCAGCCAGCATTCAGGAAAGCCCATGGCGGGCAAATGAGCCCCCGCAAGCCCGTTGATCAGTTCATGCAGGCCTTTATCCCATTGAGTATCAGGGCTAATTCGACGCATCAAGAGGCTGATAATGCACAGGATGGCGAATGGGCGATTGTTCGGGCTCTGTTGTTGCAAATGCAGTGGCCAGGGGGAATTGACCTTTCTGGGCAGTTCCGGTCGGATGCCGAGTTCTCGGTTCCAGAGCCTTGCATGATGGGCGCAGATATTACGGATGGCGGTCAGGCTGTGCAGCCAGGACTGCAGCAAAGGCCAAGGTAATGAAAGCTGCCGTGCGATGGATTTTTTATCCATGTCCCGGGCCAGGCCTGCGAACAGATGAGACAGTTCCCCGAAGCTGATTTCCTCCATCGCGGCCCATCCAGGCATCAACGGTGGCTGGGCATACGTCAAGGCGTAGTGGCGTGAATAACTCTCTTTGCTCCGCTGTATCTTCAACTGTTCTTTACGCACATCGGATGCTTTGGACTGGTCAATGCGCTGGCATTCACGCAAGTAGTCCCGGCACGCGTCCGCTTGTTTGCGGGTTATTTTGTTAATCAGGTTCTGGTAGCGATATTCGCGTTGAAAAAACTGCGGCTCCACATACCAGTGGGAGCCATAACGTGGCGCCATGTGATTGCTGACGGCTGCTCGAACCGCCACTTCGATACGTTCTATTGCATCATTAACCAGTAAACGTAACTTACGGTCGAAATCATACAGGCGAGTCAACGCGCAAAAGCGGGTGCCGGCCAAGAACTTATGGTTGCAGTCGCCACTATGCTGGAAAGGGCGCATGTAGGGGGACAGGCGGAAAAAACCAACAACCTCCAGAAAGCGCTGCGCTTTGTCTTCGTCCTGCACCAATAGTCCGCGCGCTTGCAGCAGGGTCAATTGCCCGGCGATATCGATAGCCGCTTTGCCAAAGTGTTTCATGCTGAAAAACACGCAGCCATAAAAAACCCGCTCAATTTGTGCGTGGCTGCCGAAGCGGCCCTAGGCATGGCGGGTGTATTGCGCGAAAGGTTAAGCAGCGTCGCTTGGTTTTGCAAGGTATCGGGTCTGTCGCGATGAGCAATGAGCCTATTTTATAGCTGCCGCTGCCGGGTGATGCGGTACATATGTACATCATGGCTGGCTTGGTGCTTTTGCGAGCAGACCTTGCTCCAATAACAACGGGTGACGTGTCAGCTCCAGATAAGGATCTCAAGCCTGCGTTTTCAATCCGGCCAATGCCACGCCGGTTGATCCAGCATCCCTTGGCCTACAATCCCGGTCTGCCCCAGTACCTTTTCCAGTTCGATGGCGTTGCACTCCGGGCTTTGCTCCAACGCCGCGATCAGGCGGCTGGCATGGGACACGACCCAGACCTGGCAATTGTGGGACGCCTTGGTAATCAGCCGGGCCAATGCAGGCAGCAGGTCGGGGTGCAGGCTGGTTTCCGGCTCGTTGAGCACCATCATGGTGGGCGGACGCGGGGTGAGCAGGGCGGCGATCAGCAGCAGGTAGCGCAAGGTGCCGTCAGAGAGCTCCGCCGCAGACAGCGGGCGCAGCAACCCGTCCTGATAAAACTCCACGGCGAAATGCCCATCCACTGCCGTGTTGATCTCCAGACGGGCACCGGGGAATGCATCGCTGATGGCCGCATGCAGCGCTTCGGGCTCGCCAATTTCCAGAATGGTCTGCAAGGCTGCGGCCAGATCCCGGCCGTCGTGATGCAGCACTGGCGTTCGCGTGCCCAATTGCGGGCGACGTGCAGGTGCTTCGGCGTCGGTGCGGAAGTGGTCGTAGAAACGCCAGCCGCGAATGGTCTCCCGTAACTGCAAGACTTCCGGGCAGGTGCGCATATTGCCCACTTGATCGAACAGGCTGTCGAACATCGGCGTGTGTTGTGCCAGCACGTCCCATTCAAGGCCCTCCCTGGCGCGAATCATTGGCCCACTGCGTTGCACCAGCAAACTGGCCGGGCGAAACAGCGGGCCGGCCCAGATGCATTCCTTCTTGATTTCAGGGTCCAGCGAGAACGCGCTGAGGGTTTTCTCCGGCAAGCCCAAGGAAATGGCGTAACTGAAGTCCTCTGCGGCAAAACCCAGGCGCAGGCGCTTGACCTGGTGTCTTGGCCCGCCCTGAACCTCAACCTCGCCAGTGAGCATCCGTCGAGAGATTTTTTCGGGCCCGGCCCAGAAGGTCGAGCTCAGCCCGCCTTCACGTGCCAGCGCATTGATGACCCCGCCTTGCGCGGTTTCAGCCAGCAAGCGCAACGCGCGGTACAGGTTGGACTTGCCACTGCCGTTGGGCCCGGTAATCACGTTCAGGCGTTCAAGCGGCACGACAAGGCTGTTGATTGAGCGGTAATTGGCGACTGCGAGGGTTTTGAGCATTGCTGCGTCCTTGCCGGGTGAGTGGACGGGAGTTTAGCAAGCTCGATGGGCGAATGACGGCCCTGTGGGTGCGTGGCTTGCCCTCGCTGAGCGAATCGCGGCCAAGCACTGCTCACAGACGATCACCGAACCCGGTGGGAGCGAATTCATTCGCGAAGAGGCCAGTACATCCGGTGCATCTTCATAGGTGTTGATAGTGTCTTCTCGAATGAATTCGCTCTCATCAAACATAAAATAACTATCTGAATTGAAATGATTTTCTGTGGGAGCGAGCTTGCTCGCGAAAGGGCCGGGACATCAGCATATATTTATGAAGGCAGGAACATTGCCTTCGCGAGCAAGCTCGCTCCCACAGATCTTATGTTTGCTGCGCGACAGCGCGGCGTCCGGACGACGTGGGCACTCCCACAGGTCTGAGGCCAGCCAAGGGTTCTATGTGTTTCAGACGTCTTGCAGGCGGCACATAGAATCCAGCTCCATCGTCCTTAATAAAGTCCCCCACGGAACCCTCATCTACGCTTACAGTCGCATATGCACGGCGCTACCCACTCACTCGCAGCGAGGCACGCGCACGGCATCCGCATAAGGAGTCTGCATGCCCGTTTATCCCCCAAGACCGGCGATTTTCGGCCTGGCGTTTCTGTTGGTGATTGTGGCGGGCTGCGGCAAGGAAAAACCGCCTGCGCCGAACCTGCCACGGGTGTATGTACAAGAGGTGGCGACCGCCGATTACGCCGCTCAAGTGGCCCTCACGGGGGACATTCAGGCGCGCGTCCAGACCCAGCTCTCGTTCCGCGTCGGCGGCAAGATCATTCAGCGCATGGTCGATGTCGGCGACCGGGTTACGGCGCGGCAGGTGCTGGCCAGACTCGATCCCAAGGATTTGCAGACCAACGTCGATTCCGCTGTAGCAGCCGTCGCCGCCGAACAGGCGCGGGTGACGCAAAGTAGCGCGGCGTTCGTGCGTCAGGAAAAGTTGCTACCCAAGGGTTATACCAGCCGCAGTGAATACGACTCGGCCCAGGCCGCGTTGCGCAGCAGCCAGAGCGCGCTCAAAGCCGCTCAGGCGCAACTGGCCAACGCCCGCGAACAATTGAGCTACACCGCGCTGGTAGCCGATGCGCCAGGGGTGATCACCGAGCGTCAGGCGGAAGTGGGCCAGGTGGTACAGGCCACCGTGCCGATTTTTGGCCTGGCCCGTGACGGCGAGCGCGACGCGGTATTCAACGTTTACGAATCGCTGTTCGCCGCCCCGTCCAGTGATCAGCCGGTGGCGGTCACGTTGCTGGAAAATCCACAGATCAAAACAGTGGGCAAAGTCCGCGAAGTCACCCCGGCCGTCTCCGCCCAGACCGGCACTTTGCAAGTGAAGATCGGCCTGGAAAAACTCCCCGATGGCATGGACTTGGGTTCGGTCGTCAGCGTCAACCTGCAAGCGCCTGGCAAGACCAGTGTCGAGCTGCCTTGGGCGGCGCTGACCAAGGGGTTGGGCAAGGAGCTGGGGCAGCCCGCCGTTTGGGTGGTGGATGATCAGGGCAAGGCCAATTTGCGGGGCGTCACGGTGGGGCGTTATCTGACCGGCCAAGTGATCATTTCCGATGGCCTCAAGGCAGGTGAAAAAGTGGTGGTAATGGGCGGGCAGTTGTTGCACCCGGATATGCAGGTCGAAGTTGTCCCGACTGAGCAACAGAAAACCGCGAAGGTGCAGCCATGAAGCGTTTGCTGCCGTTGCTGTTGCTGGGTGGGTTGAGCGCCTGCAGCAAGGAAGAACCACCACCGGAGCCGGTCCGACCGGTTTTGTCGGTGCAGGCCAACCCAGTGTCTGAAGAAAGCCTGGGACGTTTTGCGGGCAACATCGAGGCGCGCTATCAGAGCACGCTGGGCTTCCGGGTGGGCGGGCGGATTGCCCAGCGCCACGTGGATGTCGGCAGTGAAGTGCAGAAAGGCCAGTTGCTCGCCACCCTCGACCCCACCGACCAGCAAAACAATGTGCGCGCCGCTCAGGGCGACCTGGCGCGGATCGAAGCGCAGTGGATCAACGCTCAGGCCAACGCCCGGCGCCAGCAAGAATTGTTTGATCGAGGCGTCGGCGCCCAAGCCCAACTGGATATCGCCCAGACCGATTTGAAAACCACCAACTCATCTCGGGAGCAAGCACGCTCGGCCTTGAGCCAGGCCCAGGATCAACTGGGCTACAGCGAGCTGCGCACCGATCACGCCGCCGTGGTGACCCGCTGGCAGGCCGAGGCCGGGCAGGTGGTGACGGCGGGGCAGGAAGTCGTGACCCTGGCGCGGCCAGACATCAAGGAAGCGGTGATCGATCTACCCGGCCCGCTGGCCGAACAGTTGCCCGAGGGCGTTGAGTTCAAGGTCGCCAGCCAGCTTGATCCGCAGATATCGACCACCGCAACCCTGCGCGAAATCGAGCCCCAGGCCGAGCGCACCACTCGCACCCGGCGTGCCCGCCTGAGCCTGACTGAAACCCCTGAATCGTTCCGCCTCGGTACGGCCATCAGCGTCACCCTCAGTACCGCGATTGCAGCGCGCACCGAGCTGCCGATCAACGCGTTGCAGGAGGTCGACGGCAAAACCCGAATCTGGGTCATCGATCAGCAGAGTCAGACCGTCAACCCGCGCGATGTGCAGGTGGTCAGCCGCAGCGCCGACACCTTTGTGCTGAGCAATGGCGTCAAGCCAGGCGAGCGTGTGGTCAGCGCCGGGGTCAACAGCCTGAAACCGGGCCAGAAAGTCAAAGTCGATGAAGGAAGCCCGCGATGAAAGGGAGTTTCAACCTGTCCGAATGGGCCATCAAACACCAGTCGTTTGTCTGGTACCTGATGTTCGTTGCGCTGCTCATGGGCGTGTTTTCCTACCTGAATCTGGGGCGTGAAGAAGATCCTTCCTTCACCATCAAAACCATGGTCGTACAAACCCGCTGGCCGGGCGCGACGGTGGACGAAACTCTGGAGCAAGTCACCGACCGCATCGAGAAAAAGCTCGAAGAACTCGACTCCCTCGATTATGTGAAAAGCTACACCCGCCCCGGCGAATCGACGATCCTGGTCAACTTGCGCGATACCACCGACGCCAAGGCGATTCCGGAAATCTGGTATCAGGTGCGCAAGAAGATCGACGATATCCGCAGCCAGTTCCCGCAGGGCATGCAGGGGCCGTTTTACAACGATGAATTCGGCGATGTGTACGGCTCAATCTACGCCTTCACCGCCGATGGTTTCTCCATGCGTCAGTTGCGCGATTACGTGGAGCAGGTGCGCGCGGAGATCCGCGAAGTACCGGGGCTGGGCAAGGTCGAAATGATCGGCCAGCAGGACGAAGTGCTGTACCTGAATTTTTCCACCCGCAAACTGGCCGCCCTGGGGCTGGATCAGCGTCAGGTAGTGCAAAGCCTGCAATCGCAGAACACCGTGACGCCTGCCGGGGTTATCGAGGCGGGGCCGGAGCGGATTTCAGTGCGCACCTCGGGGCAGTTCGAATCCGAGAAGGACCTGGCAGCGGTCAACCTGCGCCTCAATGATCGCTTCTACCGCTTGAGCGACATCGCGGACATCACTCGCGGTTACACCGACCCGCCCAAACCCTTGTTCCGCTACAACGGCAAACCGGCCATCGGCCTGGCGATTGCCATGAAGAAGGGCGGCAACATTCAGGAATTCGGCAAGGCGCTGCACACGCGTATGGAGCAAACCACCGCGAACTTGCCGGTGGGCGTGGGCGTGCACAGCGTGTCGGATCAGGCCGAGGTCGTGGAAAAAGCCGTGGGCGGCTTCACCAGCGCGCTGTTCGAAGCGGTGGTGATCGTGCTTATCGTCAGCTTCGTCAGCCTGGGTGTGCGTGCCGGGTTGGTGGTGGCCTGTTCGATCCCGCTGGTGCTGGCCATGGTGTTTGTGTTCATGGAATACAGCGGCATCACCATGCAGCGGATCTCCCTCGGCGCGTTGATCATCGCCCTGGGGTTGCTGGTGGACGACGCCATGATCACCGTGGAAATGATGGTCACGCGCCTGGAAATGGGCGAGACCAAGGAGCAGGCGGCGACCTACGCCTACACCTCCACGGCCTTCCCGATGCTGACCGGCACGCTGGTGACCGTTGCCGGGTTTGTGCCCATCGGCCTCAACGCCAGTTCGGCGGGGGAGTACACCTTCACGCTGTTTGCGGTCATTGCCGTGGCGATGCTGGTGTCCTGGGTGGTCGCCGTGCTGTTTGCGCCGGTCATCGGCGTGCATATCCTGAGCAGCAACATCAAGAAGAAGGATGAAAAGGAGAAAGAGGGGCGCATTGCCCGTGCGTTCAACGGCAGCATGTTCTGGGCGATGCGCAATCGCTGGCTGACCATCATCATCACTGTGCTGCTGTTTGTGGGCGCGGTGTTCTCGATGCAGTTCGTGCAGAACCAGTTCTTCCCGTCTTCGGATCGCCCGGAAATCCTCGTTGACCTGAACCTGCCGCAGAATGCATCGATCAACGAAACCCGCAAGGTCGTGGATCGCCTCGAAGCCACCCTCAAGGACGATCCTGACATCGAGCGCTGGAGCACCTATATCGGTCAGGGCGCGGTGCGTTTCTATCTGCCGCTGGATCAGCAACTGGAAAACCCCTACTACGCGCAGCTGGTGATCGTCAGCAAAAGCCTGGAGCAACGTGCTGCGTTGAGCGACCGCCTGAACAAGCGTTTGCGTGAGGATTTCGTCGGCATTGGCAGTTATGTGCAACCCCTGGAAATGGGGCCGCCGGTGGGGCGTCCGCTGCAGTATCGGGTCAGTGGCGAAAACATCGACAAGGTCCGCCAGCACGCCATCGAACTGGCCACCTTGCTGGACAACAACGCTCATGTCGGCGAAATGATTTACGACTGGAACGAACCGGGCAAGGTCCTGCGCATCGACATTAACCAGGACAAGGCGCGGCAACTGGGCCTGTCCTCAGAAGATGTGGCGCAACTGATGAACAGCATCGTCAGTGGCTCAGCCGTAACTCAGGTGCGTGATGACATTTACCTGATCAACGTCGTGGGTCGTGCCGAAGACGCCGAGCGTGGATCGCCCGAGACCTTGCAAAACCTGCAGATCGTCACCCCAGGCGGCACCTCGATTCCGCTGCTGGCCTTTGCCACGGTGCGCTACGAGCTGGAGCAGCCGCTGGTCTGGCGTCGTGATCGCAAACCGACCATTACCGTCAAGGCGGCGGTTTCCGACGACATGCAGCCCACGGATCTGGTCAAGGAACTCAAGCCGGAAATCGACAAGTTCAGCGCCGGTTTGCCGGTGGGTTACAAGGTTGCCACAGGCGGCACGGTGGAGGAGAGCAGCAAGGCCCAGGGGCCGATTGCCAGCGTGGTGCCGTTGATGGTGTTCCTGATGGCGACCTTCCTGATGATCCAGCTGCACAGCGTGCAGAAAATGTTCCTGGTGGCCAGTGTCGCGCCGCTGGGCTTGATTGGCGTGGTGTTGGCGCTGATCCCGACGGGCACGCCCATGGGCTTTGTGGCGATACTCGGGGTGCTGGCGCTGATCGGGATCATCATCCGTAACTCGGTGATTCTGGTGACGCAGATCGACGCTTACGAACGCGACGGCTACCTGCCGTGGGACGCGGTGGCCGAAGCGACTCAGCACCGTCGGCGTCCCATCCTGCTCACCGCAGCGGCCGCCAGCCTGGGCATGATCCCCATCGCCCGGGAAGTGTTCTGGGGCCCGATGGCCTACGCCATGATCGGCGGCATCATCATCGCCACGCTCCTGACTCTGCTGTTCCTGCCTGCGCTGTATGTAGCGTGGTACCGGATCAAAGAGCCGAGCGATGAGCAGCGCAAAGAGGCCGCACCGGGTTAAGCCTTCACCGGTTCAGGCGCGGCGGGTAAACGCACCACCGCGCACAGCCCGGCGGGCGGGCGATTTTCCAGGGCCAGTTCCCCGCCGTGGGCCTGAATGCAGGCGCGGGCGATGGCCAACCCCAGGCCTAGCCCGCCACCCTGGCTGACGTCCGCGCCGCCACGGCCCAACTGTACGAACGGCTCGAAGACTTGCGTCAGCCACGCAGGCTCGATACCCGGCCCGTGATCAAGAATCTCCAGCCTGATCATCCCGCCGTTTTCACGGCCCAGACTGATGTGCGCATCGCCCGCGTGGCGCAGCGCGTTGTCGATCAGGTTGGTCAGCGCGCGCTTGAGCGCCAGGGGGCGGCAACGACAGCTGATCGCTTCGGCAGATGCCCAGGTGACCGGCTGCTCCAGAGTGCGATAGCGCCGCGCCAGATCGTCGAGCATTTCATTGAGGGACACGGCCACCGTGGGCTCCTGCACGGCATCGCCCCGGACGAAGTTGAGGGTTTCGGCGACCATGGCGCGCAACTCGTCGAGGCTTTCGAGCATGTCGTCACGCAGCGGCCCGTCGTCGACCAGCTCCATCTGCAAACGCAGCTCGGTGATCGGCGTGTTCAAGTCATGACTGACGGCGGCCAGCATGCGCGTGCGGCCTTCCACGTGCCGGGCGATGCGCTCCTGCATCACGTTGAACGCTGTGGTCAGGTCCCGTGCTTCCTGGGGGCCGCTCAGCGGCAACGGCGCAATCCACTCGCCACGGCTGACCCGCTCGGTGGCCTCGGCCAGGGTCTTGACCGGCTGCACCACGCGGCGCATGAAGAAAATCACGATCAGCAGCACCGGGATGGTCGTCACCGGCAAGGTATAGGCCAGCAGCCGACTCCATTCGTAGGCCCCGGCCGGATGTTGCAAGGAATTGAGGCTCTGGCCGTTGGGCAAGATGATGCTGGTGCGCAGGCGCAGGGGAGCCCAGCCCGCGCGGAAAAACACCTGCTCGCGGGCCGGGCCGCCGGTGGTGCGCTCCAGCTGGATGCTCACCGGCATCTCAGGCGTCAGCGCCAGCCTTGAGCGCAGGTCGCGGGCCAGACGTCGCTCTTCCTTGTGCATGTCAAAAGGGCTGACGTCGGGCTGCTCAGCGATCCAGAAACGCGCATCGTCGGTGGCCATGGTTGCCAGCACCCGTGACGCGTCTTTGGCTGATAGTTCGTGGGCGACGTGATAGGCCGTGACCAGCCGCTCAAGGGTCAAGGTGCGCGACAGCGGATGGATCAGCGCGCCGGTGCGTTGCAGAAACAACATTGCGATAGCGTTGGAGGCCAGCAACGCCAGTAATAAAAGCACGCCCAATTGATGGGTCATGCGCCGGGGCCAGCAACGGCGAAGCCACTTCAAAGTTGTTGCACGCTGACGTCCGCGGCCAGCATGTAACCGCCGCCCCAGACCGTACGCAACAGTTGTGGCTGCAGCGGGTCGTCCACCAGTTTGCGGCGCAGGCGGCTGATCTGCCGGTCGATGGCGCGATCAAACACGTCGTTGCCTGGCCGCGCGGTCAGGTCCAGCAGGCGCTGGCGATCAAGGGTCATGTTGGGGTGCTTGAGGAACACAGTCAGCAACCGGCTTTCGGCGGTGCTGAGTTGGACCTGGCTACCGTCGGCTCGCACCAGCATCTCGGTTGAGGTCACGAAGGTTAGGCCGGCGAAGTCATAACGCAGCAAGGTAGGCGCAGGCTCGCTGTCCGTCACGGCCATCACGGGTTGGGGCGCGACTCCGCGACGGCGCAGGACACTATTAAGGCGCGCCACCAGTTCGCGAGGCTCGAACGGCTTGGTGATGTAGTCGTCGGCGCCCAGGTCCAGCCCGCGCACCCGATCCGCCGAAGTGTCCCGCGCCGTCAGCAGGATCACCGGCAGGTTCGAGCGCCGATGCAGCTGGCCGCACAGGTCGAAACCGTCGCCGTCTGGCAGCATCACGTCGAGCACCACCACATCGAACGCCTGCTGCTTGAGCAACTGCCACATCCCGGCGGCATCCTCGGCAGTGCGCACGTCGAACGAATGCCGACGCAGGTACACCGCCAACGGATCGCGGATCTTGCGATGGTCATCGACGATGAGGATGCGCGGGGGGAGGTGGGTTGGATCAAGCATCAGGTGAAACCCGGTTATGCAGATTGCGCGGGATGGACCTGTGGGAGCGAATTCATTCGCGAAGGCGGCATTACAGACGATGAATATGTATCGAATGTACTGGCCCTTTCGCGAATGAATTCGCTCCCACAGGGTGATCATCTGCCCATTGCATCTGCGGATGATTCCCATTAACGAGCGGCGATAATAGCCGATTGCCGTCTTCAGGCACAGGTGTGCAACGCTGGCGCTTGCGTGCGGTCAATGCCTGTCCGGCACAGGCAGGAAATTAATGTGTCTGCTTGCGTCAGCAGCCCATCAAACCTCTGCCCGTTGAAGAACCAACTCACCGGCGGGCACGCTTTGAATCGTAATAACAGGAATACCGATGCTTGAACTCGCTGCTGGATTTATCTGCCTCACCTCGCTGCTCACCTATGTGAATTTCCGTTTTGTCGGCCTGCCGCCCACCATCGGCGTGATGGTCACTGCGCTGATGTTTTCGCTGATCCTGCAAGGCCTGAGTCTGGTGGGCTTTCCGGGCCTCGAAGAGCGCGTGCAACAACTGATCGGCCAGATTGATTTCGGCGATCTGTTGATGAACTGGATGCTGTCGTTCCTGCTGTTCGCAGGCGCCTTGCACGTCAACCTGTCTGACCTGAGAAGCTACCGCTGGCCCATCGGCTTGCTGGCGACCTTCGGCGTCTTGATCGCCACTACCGTGATCGGCACCCTGGCGTACTGGATTTTTGCCCTGTTCGGCTGGCACGTGAGCTTCCTCTACTGCCTGCTCTTCGGCGCGCTGATCTCGCCCACCGACCCTATCGCCGTGCTGGGCGTGCTGCGGACCGCCAACGCTTCCAAGCCGCTGAAGACCACCATCGTCGGTGAGTCGCTGTTCAACGACGGCACGGCGGTTGTGGTGTTCACGGTGCTGCTGGGCATTGCGCAACTGGGCGAAACCCCGACCGTGGGCGAAACCGCCATGCTGTTCGTGCATGAAGCGGTGGGCGGCGTGCTGTTCGGCGGCCTGATCGGTTACGCGGTGTACTTGATGATCAAGAGCATCGAGCAGTACCAGATCGAAGTCATGTTGACCCTGGCGCTGGTGATCGGTGGCTCGGCGATGTCCACCGAGCTGCATGTGTCTGGCCCGATTGCGATGGTCGTGGCCGGTCTGATCATCGGCAACCTGGGGCGCAACCTGGCGATGAATGACATGACCCGTCGCTACATGGACGGTTTCTGGGAACTGCTCGATGACATGCTCAATGCGCTGCTGTTTGCGCTGATCGGCATGGAGCTGCTGCTGTTGCCGTTCTCCTGGTCGCACTTGCTGGCGGCCGGTCTGCTGGCCGTGGCGATCCTGCTGTCGCGATTCGTCACCGTGGCTCCGGCGATTCTGCTGCTGCGTCGCTGGCGCACCGTGCCCAAGGGCACCATCCGCATCCTGACCTGGGGTGGCCTGCGCGGCGGCGTCTCCGTGGCGCTGGCCCTGGCCTTGCCACTGGGTCCGGAACGCGACCTGATCCTGAGCATCACCTACATCGTGGTGTTGTCGTCGATCCTGTTGCAGGGCTTGAGCATCGGCAAGCTCGTCAAGTCGGTGACCCGTGGCGAGCCGCGGACGCTAAATAGCGATCACTGAGCCGCTACTGCTGCCATGCGTGGCTCGATTGGCTAAGATGCGACGACCGCTGGCGCGCGCTGGCGGTTTTATCGAGGCTTGGGAGCACGCATGTCCAGCAAAGAGGAGATCGCCGTAACAGGCGGCACACCGATGATTCCTGACCAGCGTCGGGAGTTGATGCTGCGCCAGCTGCGCAAGCATCAGGTGCTCAGCGTGCACCAGTTGGTGGAGATGTTCGAGTGCTCGCACATGACCATCCGCCGCGACATCGCGCTGCTGGAACAGGAAGGCCGCGCGTATTCGGTGACCGGTGGCGTGCGCATCGCCAGCCAGTTGCACAGCGAACCCAGCCATCAATCCAAAGCCGTGGTCGAGTTGCCGCAAAAGCAGGGCATGGCGCGTCTGGCCGCCGGTCTGCTGCACGATGACATGACCATCTACGTCGATGCGGGCACCAGCACCCTGGAAATCGTCCCGCACATTGCCGCGTTGTCGGGCATGACCGTGGTCACCAATGACTTCGGCATCGTCAACGCGCTGGCCGACGCCACCCACGTGGACGTGATTCACACCGGCGGCCTGCTCGACCACCCCAACATGTCTTGCGTCGGCGGTTTGGCTGCGGCGACATTGCGTCAGCTCGCCACCGACATCGCCTTCATGTCCACCAGTTCCTGGGATTTGCAGCGCGGCACCACCACCCCTTCGGCGCTCAAAGTCGAAGTCAAACAGGCCGCCATGCAGTCCGCCTCGCAAACCGTTCTGGTGGCGACCAGCTCCAAGTACGGCACCTTCGGCATGTACAAGATCGCCGCCCTGGAACAGTTCGACATCATCATCAGCGATGCGGCTCTCGCTGAGGCGGCAGCGGATGGGATTCGCAAGCACCGGGTCGAGTTGTTGTTGGCGCCGGTGGGAAATAGCCGGTAATCCGCCCCACTTTCTAGCGCGTAGCCCTGTGGGAGTGCCCACGTTGTCCGGACGCCGCGCTGTCGCGCAGCAAGCATAGGACCTGTGGGACGACCGGGGTGGCGCTCCACCTTGCTCGCGAAGGCAATGTTCCTGCCTTCAGAAATGCATGCCTATGTCCCGGCCTCTTCGCGAGCAAGCTCGCTCCCACGGATTTCAGGTTTGGCCGGACAACGGCATGTACCGCAACCTGCGGTTCATTGACGGCCGGTTGGTTGAGATCAAGAGCAAAAAATAAAACCGCCGCTAATTCCTGTAGGAGCTGCCGAAGTCTGCGAAGCGGTTTGGTCTGTGACATCGCCTTCGCGAGCAAGCTCGCTCCCACGGTTCTCACGTTTTGCCCGACAACGGCATGTACCGCAACCTGCGGTTCATTGATGGCCGGTTGGTTGAGATCAAGAGCAAAAAATAAAACCGCCGCTGATCCCTGTAGAAGCTGCCGAAGGCTGCGAAGCGGGTTTTCCCTGTGACATCGTCTTCGCAGCCTTCGGCAGCTCCTACAGGGGGCATTGCGTTTTCTGGATGTGAATCCATGTGAACATTAAAAACTAATTCACATTATCCGTTCACTGATTCACTATCGGTTTCACAGATCAGAACAATTCCGACCGATTGCTGGCAGTTCAAAGCATCGGCAACCATCCGAGGAAGACAGCATGACTACCAAGAATGTCGGCGTAATTGGCTTGGGTGCGATGGGTCTGGGCATTGCCCGCTCGTTGCTGCGCAGTGGTTTCAATGTGCACGCCTGTGATGTGCGCAGCAGCGTGACCGAGCAGTTCGCCACCGAAGGCGGCGTCGCCTGTGCCTCTCCGGCTGAAATGGCTGCGGCCTGTGAAGTGATCATCACTGTGGTGGTCAACGCCGAGCAGACCGAAACCGTATTGTTCGGTGAGAACGGTGCCATCGCGGCGCTGCGTCCCGGCAGTCTGGTGATCGGTTGCGCCACCGTTGCACCCACCTTCGCGGTCGAGCTGGGTCAGCGTCTGGTCGATCAAGGCCTGCTGTACCTCGATGCCCCAATCTCCGGCGGCGCTGCCAAAGCGGCTGCAGGCCAGATGACCATGATGACTTCCGGCCCGGCTGACTCTTACGCCAAGGCCGAAGACATCCTCAATGGCATGGCGGGCAAGGTGTATCGCCTGGGCGACGTTCATGGCCTGGGTTCGAAAGTCAAAATCATCAATCAACTGTTGGCCGGTGTGCACATCGCCGCCAGTGCCGAAGCCATGGCGCTGGGCCTGCGTGAAGGTGTCGATGCCGACGCTTTGTACGAAGTGATCACCAACAGCGCCGGTAACTCGTGGATGTTCGAGAACCGCGTGCCGCACATTCTCAAGGCTGATTACACGCCACTGTCGGCTGTGGATATCTTCGTCAAGGACCTGGGCCTGGTACTGGATACCGCCCGCACCAGCAAATTCCCGCTGCCGCTGTCCGCCACGGCGCACCAGATGTTCATGCAGGCTTCCAGCGCCGGTTACGGTCGTGAAGACGACTCCGCCGTGATCAAGATTTTCCCGGGCATCGAACTGCCCAAAGCCAAGCCAGACCAAGCGTAAGGAAGCCCCGATGAGTATTTCTCCTGTGCGCCCTTTGCTGGGCTGCATCGCCGACGACTTCACCGGCGCCACCGACCTGGCCAACATGCTGGTGCGCGGCGGTATGCGTACCGTGCAAAGCATCGGTATCCCGACGGCTGAAATGGCCGCTGGCCTGGATGCCGACGCCATCGTCATCGCCTTGAAATCCCGCACCACGCCTGCCGCCGAAGCCGTCGAGGAATCCCTCGCCGCGCTGGAATGGCTGCGCGAGCGTGGCTGCGAGCAGATCTTCTTCAAGTACTGCTCGACCTTTGATTCCACTGCCGCTGGCAACATCGGCCAGGTGAGCGAAGCCTTGCTGGATAAACTCGGCAGCGATTTCACCCTGGCGTGCCCGGCATTCCCGGAAAACGGCCGCACGATTTTCCGCGGTCACCTGTTTGTTCAGGACCAGCTGCTCAATGAATGCGGGATGCAAAACCACCCGCTGACGCCGATGACTGACGCCAATCTGGTGCGCGTGCTGCAATCGCAGACCCAACAGAAAGTCGGCCTGCTGCGTTATGACAGCATCGCCAAGGGCGTCGAAGGCGTGCGCGGCAAGATTGCCGAGCTCCGCGCCGATGGCGTGAAGATGGCGATTGCCGATGCACTGTCTGACGCCGACCTCTACACCCTGGGCGAAGCCTGCGCCGACTTGCCGCTGCTGACTGGCGGTTCGGGTCTGGCGCTGGGCTTGCCGGGCAACTTCCGCAAGGCAGGCAAGCTGCGCGACATCGATGCGGCTCAGCTTGAGCCCGTTGCCGGTGGCGAAGTAGTGCTGGCAGGCAGCTCGTCCGTGGCGACCAACGGCCAGGTCGCGGCCTGGCTAGAGGCCAAGCGCCCGGCATTGCGCATCAACCCGCTGGAACTGGCCGCTGGCCGTCCGGTGGTTGAGCAGGCGCTGGAATTCGCTCGCAAGGCGGGCGACACCGTGTTGATCTACGCCACCAGCTCGCCGGATGAAGTCAAAGCCGTGCAGCAGCAACTGGGCGTCGAGCGCGCAGGCGCAATGGTCGAAGACGCCCTGGGCCAGATCGCCAAAGGCTTGCTGAACGCGGGCGTGCGTCGCTTCGTGGTGGCGGGCGGTGAGACATCCGGCGCTGTGGTTCAGGCGTTGGGCGTGCAACTTCTGCAAATTGGCGCGCAGATTGATCCGGGCGTTCCGGCAACCGTCAGCAGCGGCGCACAGCCGTTGGCGTTGGCACTCAAGTCCGGCAACTTCGGCGGCCGCGACTTCTTCAGCAAGGCCCTCAAGCAACTGGCGGGAGCGTCTGCATGAGTGTGGAAAACAAGCTGCGTGACGAGATTTGCGACATCGGCAGGCTCCTCTATGGTCGCGGCTACACCGTCGGCAGCGCGGGCAACATCAGCGCGCGTCTCGACGATGGCTGGTTGATCACGCCGACTGACGCGTGCCTGGGTCGGCTGGACCCGAGTGACATCGCCAAGGTCAATCTGGCCGGTGAATGGGTCTCGGGTAGCAAACCTTCCAAGACCCTGGCGCTGCATCGCGAAGTCTACGACCGCAACCCGACCGTGGGCGGCGTGGTGCATACCCACTCCACCCATCTGGTGGCGTTGACCCTGGCGGGCGTATGGCAGGAAAACAACATCCTCCCGCCCCTGACCCCTTATCAAGTGATGAAAGTCGGGCAGATTCCGCTGATTGGCTACGAGCGCCCCGGTTCGCCAAAAGTCGCCCAGCGCGTCGCACAGCTGGCCAACAGCGTGCGTGGCGTGATGCTCGAACGGCTCGGCCCGGTGATCTGGGAAACGTCGGTGGCCAAGGCCGCGTATGCCCTGGAAGAACTGGAAGAGACCGCTCGCCTGTGGCTGATGACCCACCCGAAACCCGCACCGCTCGATCAGGCGGCGCTGAACGAGTTGCGCGAGGTGTTTGGCGCGAAGTGGTAGCGGTCAGGTTTCAGGTCAACCCAATTGATCGGGAGCCGCACCCGCGACTCCCGGCAAAAACCCCCGGCCCCGCCGGAAAACAATAAAAACAGGACTCAAAAAGTATGACGCCACTAATGCTTATGTTGATTGCCGGCGCGGGCATCGCGCTGCTGCTGTTCCTGGTCCTCAAGTACAAGTTCCAGCCGTTCGTGGCGTTGATGCTGGTGAGCATCATCGTTGCCTTGGTCGCGGGTGTGAAGCCGGCTGATCTGGTGGCGACCATCGAAGGCGGCATGGGCAAAACCCTGGGTCACATTGCGATCATCATTGCCCTGGGCGCGATGATCGGACGGATCATCGAGTTGTCCGGTGGTGCCGAAGCGCTGGCGAAAACCCTGATCAAACGTTTCGGCAACCGGCGCACCCCGCTGGCGCTGACCGTTGCCGGTTTCATCGTCGGTATCCCGGTGTTCTTCGAAGTCGGCGTGATCATCCTCATGCCGCTGGCCTACGGCGTTGCCCGTGCGGCCCGTAAACCCCTGCTGCTGTTTGCGCTGCCGATGTGTGCGGCGTTGCTGGCGGTACACGCATTTCTGCCGCCGCATCCGGGTGCTGTTGCTGCTGCCGGTCAACTGGGCGCGGATCTGGGTCGCGTGTTGATGTTCGGTATCCCGATGGTTGCCGTGCTGAGCCTGATCGGCTACTTCATCGCTGGCCGCATGACCCGCAAGGTCTATCCGATGACCGACGACATCCGCGCCGAAGTCTATGGCCCGCATATCACCAATGCCGACCTGCAGGCCTGGCACAACGGCGACTACAGCAACACCACCGAAGCTGCCCACGCCAAGAAGCTGGGTCTGGAAGAAAGCGCCAGCAGCCTGGCGGCGTCATTGCCACCAGCTCCCGCACCAGGTTTCGGCCTGATCATCGCGCTGATCCTGCTGCCCATCGTATTGATTCTGCTCGGTACGCTGGCCACCACCATGTTGCCTGTGGATTCAACGCTGCGCAGTATTCTGACGGTGCTCGGCGCGCCGCTGGTTGCCTTGCTCATCGACACCCTGCTGTGCGCCTGGTTGCTGGGTTCGCGTCGCGGCTGGAGCCGTACTCAGGTGTCCGACGTGATCGGCTCGGCGTTGCCGGGTGTGGCCATGGTGATCCTGATCGCTGGCGCCGGTGGTGTGTTCGGTAAAGTGCTGGTCGATACCGGTATCGGCGCGGTGGTTTCCGAAGCGCTGCGCACGACTGGTCTGCCGGTTCTGGCCCTGGGCTTTCTGCTGACCCTGTTGCTGCGCGCAGTACAAGGTTCGACCACGGTTGCACTGGTGACCACGGCCGGTATCCTCAGCCCGTTGATCGCAACCTTGAACCTGACCCCCAACCACCTGGCGCTGCTGTGCCTGGCCATGGGCGGTGGCGGTCTGGCAATGTCGCACATCAACGACGCCGGTTACTGGATGTTCACCAAGCTTGCCGGCCTCAACGTTGCCGACGGCCTGCGCACCTGGACGGTGCTGGTTACCATTCTGGGCACACTCGGGTTCCTCGCGACCCTGGTGATCTGGCCATTCGTCTGATCTGAAAAGACTGGAGTTCACATGCCTCGCTTCGCTGCCAACCTCAGCATGCTCTACCCGCAACATGAGTTTCTCGACCGTTTTGCCGCTGCCGCCGCCGATGGTTTCGAGGCGGTCGAGTACCTGTTTCCCTATGACTTCAGCGCTCAGGAAATCAAGCAACGCCTGAGCGAAAATGGGCTGGTGCAGGCGCTGTTCAATGCGCCGCCGGGTGACTGGGCGGCAGGCGAGCGGGGCATTGCTTCGTTGCCGGGACGTGAAGACGAATTTCGCAGCGGCATCGCCCGCGCGTTGGAATACGCCGCCGTGCTGGGCAACGACCGGATTCACGTCATGGCCGGTCTGCTGCCCAGCGAAGACCTGCGCGAGCGTCATCATGCGGTGTACGTGCAGAACCTCGCTTACGCTGCTGAGCAGGCGGCCAAGGCGGGCATCACGATACTGATCGAGCCGATCAACACCCGCGACATGCCGGGCTTTTTCCTCAATCGTCAGGATCAGGCCCAGGTTGTGTGCAAGGAAGTCGGCGCTGCCAACCTCAAGGTGCAGTTCGATTTCTATCACTGCCAGATCGTCGAAGGCGATGTGGTCTCCAAGCTGCGCCGTGATTTCGCAGGCGTTGGTCATATCCAGATTGCAGGCGTGCCGGACCGTCATGAGCCGAATCTGGGTGAGCTGAATTACACCTGGCTGTTCGAAGAAATCGACCGTCTGGGCTACACCGGCTGGATTGGTTGCGAATACCGCCCTAAAGGCGATACCTCCGAAGGCCTGCAGTGGCTGCGGGACTGGAAAAAGCTGAACGGCTGATCCCGGCCTTTTCAGAACCGTTACACCTTCATAAAAACAATAAAGGTAATCGGCATGCGAAGTTTCAAACGTGGTCTGTGCGCTGCATTGTTGGTCGTTGCACAACTGGGCATGGCCCATGCGGCGAGTTTCCCGGCAGCGGTGGAAGGGGAGTGGACAGCGTCCAGCTTCACCTTCCACACCGGTGAAAAACTCGACAACCTGCGCATGAGTTACATCACCGTCGGCGATCCGAAGAACCCGGCGGTGCTGTACCTGCATGGCACCAATCGACCCGCCAGCGACATGCTCGGCAAGGATTTCGGCGGCGAGCTGTTTGGTCCGGGGCAGCCGCTGGACGCCAGCAAGTACTACATCATTGCGCCGGATGGCATCGGCGTCGGTAAATCCAGCAAGCCCTCCGATGGCTTGCGCATGAAATTCCCGCAGTACAACTACACCGACATGGTGCAGGCGCAATACCGCCTGTTGACCGAAGGGTTGGGCGTCAAGCACCTGCGCCTGGTCATGGGTAACTCCATGGGCGGCATGCAAACCTGGATGTGGGGCGAGAACTGGCCGGACATGATGGACGCGCTGGTGCCGATGGCCTCGCAACCCACGGCGATGTCGGCCCGCAACTGGATCATGCGACGCATGATGATCGAGTCCGTCAAACAGGACCCGGCCTGGAATCAGGGCAACTACACCAGCCCACCACCGTCATTGCGCCTGGCTAACGTGATGTTCGCCTTTGGCACCAGCGGCGGCACCCTGGCGTATCAGGCGTTGGCACCGACCCGAGCCCAGGCGGACAAACTGGTGGATGAGCGACTCGCAGCCCCGCTGCCGGGCGACGCCAACGACTTTATCTACCAGTGGCAATCGTCGGCAGACTACGACGCCGCGCCCAAACTCTCGGCCATCAAGGCGCCCGTGCTGGCGATCAACAGCGCAGACGACGAGCGCAACCCGCCCGAGACCGGGACCATGCAGGCGTCACTGGCCCAGTTGAAGGACGCACGCCTGCTGCTGATCCCCGCCAGCGCCGACACCCGCGGGCACGGCACCACCAACCTCGCGCACTTTTACGCCAAGCCTCTTGGCGAATTCATGAAGGCCACGGCGCCGCGTTAGTTGCAGTGACAGCGGTCAGGGCCCGTGTGGGTGTGAGCCGATTAATCAGTCTATTCGGCTCACTTTATGAGCCGAATAGCGCTATTATTCGGCTCATATGCTTGAGGCTCCCCCAATGACTGAACCCTTGAACTGGATCTGGCAGCACGCTGACTGGCCACATTTTCGCTGGCAAGCGGACTCGCTTGCCGTGCTTCTGCGTCAGTGCGCCCAAGCCCAGGGCCAGTTATTAGGCATGTTGGGCGCCGCCGGGGCTGATGCCAGCGCACAGACTGAGCTGGATGCACTGCTGCAAAACATCATCACCTCGTCTGCCATCGAGGGCGAGCAACTCAATGTCGGTTCGGTGCGCTCGTCACTGGCCAAACGGCTTGGGCTGGAGCTCGATCATCGGGTCAGCCCACGCAGTGAGGGCCTGGCAGAGTTGATGCTCGATGCGACTCAGCAACACCAAGTACCGCTCACTCTTGAGCGGATGTTGCATTGGCATACGCTGCTGTTCCCCGCGCAGGAATCGTTGCTGTCCCACGCTCTCCGTGTGGGGGATTTGCGAGGTGAGGAGCCGATGCAAGTGGTGTCGGGCCGTATCGATCGTCCGACGGTCCATTTCGAAGCGCCGCCGCGCACGGGGCTTGAGGCGCAGTTGGCAGGGTTTCTGGAGTGGTTCAACACCAGTCAGCATCAAGTCGGCCTAGACCCATTGCTGCGTGCCGGTATTGCGCACTTCTGGTTCGTGACATTGCATCCGTTTGACGACGGCAATGGTCGTCTGACCCGGGCCATCACCGACCTTGCACTGGCTCAGGTGGCTAATCAGGCCATTCGGTTCTATGCCATGTCCGCCAGCATCCTCGCGAACCGCACAGGCTATTACGAGATCCTCGAGCGTAGCCAGAAAGACGGGCTGGATATCACGCCATGGCTTGAGTGGTTTCTGAGCACGTTGCTGCAGACCCTTGAGCAAGCGATCAAGCGAATCGAGCGAGTATTGGCCAAGGCGCGCTTCTGGCAGCAGCATCGGGAGGATGGACTGTCGACGGAGCAGATCAAGGTCCTCAACCGTTTGCTTGACGGCAACCTGCTGGTTGAAAAACCGGGGTTCGAAGGCGGCATCAGCGCCGCGCAATACCAGGCGGTTGCCAAGGTCAGTAAAGCCACCGCGACGCGACACCTTAGTGACTTGCTGGAAAAGGGCTGCCTGCAAAAACTACCGGGAGGCGGGCGCAGTACACGGTATCAGGTGCAAATCTTTTAGGCCGCGATGCAAACACCCGTGGGACCGGCTTTAGCCGGGAAGGCGGCAGTCCTGCCGATACAGATGAGTTGGACATGTGAGCCTATTCCCGGCTAAAGCCGGTCCCACGAGCCGTACCAGCGGAAAACCCCTTCCATCGTTACCCTGAGCGTAACGATCCAGCCATTCGCTTGATTGATGCCCCGCACCCTTAGCTCCTAAGGTGGCCCACGACAGCGAAATCGTGGAGTGGACATGACAACAATAACTTCCCCCGACGCGCGCTGGTCGCGTCGGCGCAGTGAAAAACAGCGGCGGCTCGAACAGGTGCGGCATCTGGCTGATGGTGTGGTGTTGCCGACTGACCATATCGTCGCGGCGCTTGAAGCCTTGATGATGCCCGGCGATCGGGTGGTGCTTGAAGGCAATAACCAGAAGCAGGCGGATTTCCTTTCCCGTGCCCTGGCCAAGGTTGACCCCGCCAAGCTGCACGACCTGCACATGATCATGCCCAGCGTCGGGCGCTCCGAGCATCTGGACCTGTTCGAACGCGGCATCGCCCGCAAGCTTGATTTCTCGTTTGCCGGTACACAAAGCCTGCGCATCAGCCAGTTGCTCGAAGACGGCCTGCTGGAAATCGGCGCCATCCATACGTACATCGAGCTGTACTCGCGGTTGGTGGTCGATCTGATTCCCAACGTCGTGCTTTCGGCAGGTTTCATGGCCGACCGGGCGGGCAATATCTACACCGGCCCGAGTACCGAAGACACCCCGGCATTGATCGAACCTGCGGCCTTCAGCGATGGCATTGTCATTGTCCAGGTCAATCAGTTGGTGGACGACGTCAGCGAGCTGCCCCGGGTGGATATCCCGGCGTCGTGGGTCGACTTTGTGGTGGTGGCCGATAAACCGTTCTACATCGAACCGCTGTTCACCCGCGACCCGCGCCACATCAAACCGGTGCATGTGTTGATGGCGATGATGGCGATTCGCGGCATCTACGAAAAACACAACGTGCAGTCCCTCAACCACGGCATCGGTTTCAATACTGCCGCCATCGAACTGATCCTGCCCACGTACGGCGAATCGCTCGGCCTCAAAGGCAAGATCTGCCGCAACTGGACCCTCAATCCGCACCCGACCTTGATCCCCGCCATTGAAAGCGGCTGGGTCGAAAGCGTGCATTGCTTCGGCACCGAACTGGGTATGGAAAACTACATCGCCGCCCGGCCGGATGTGTTCTTTACCGGCCGCGACGGCTCGCTGCGTTCCAACCGGATGATGTGCCAATTGGCGGGGCAGTACGCGGTGGACTTGTTCATCGGCGCGACCTTGCAGGTCGATGGCGACGGGCATTCTTCAACCGTGACCCGTGGGCGTCTGGCCGGTTTTGGGGGCGCGCCGAACATGGGCCATGACCCACGCGGCCGTCGCCATCCAACTCCCGCCTGGCTGGACATGAAACAACACAGCGTCGATGGCCCGGATGCTTATCTTGAGCGGGGTAAAAAGCTCGTGGTGCAAATGGTTGAGACCTTTCAGGAAGGCGGCAAACCGACCTTCGTCGAAACCCTCGACGCTGTTGAAGTCGCGAAGAAGAGCGGCATGCCCCTGGCGCCGATCATGATCTACGGCGATGACGTGACGCACTTGCTCACCGAAGAAGGCATCGCCTACCTGTACAAGGCGCGCAGCCTGGAAGAACGCCAGGCGATGATCGCGGCAGTGGCTGGCGTGACGGTCATTGGCATGCGCCACAACCCCAAAGACACCGCCCGCATGCGCCGCGAAGGCCTGATCGCGTTGCCCGAAGATCTGGGCATTCGCCGCACTGACGCCAGCCGCGAACTGCTCGCTGCCAAGAGCATTGCGGATCTGGTGCAGTGGTCCGGTGGTTTGTACAACCCGCCTGCCAAATTCAGGAGCTGGTAATGAGCGCACTCGCACACAAAACCAAATCCGACAGCTTTTCGTTCGCCGAACACCTGGCTGACCTTGCCGTGGATGCCCTGATTGACGAGGCGGACCTGTCGCCAAAACCAGCGCTGGTGGACCGGCGCGGCAGCGGCGCGCACAGCGATTTGCATCTGGGCCTGATGCATGCGTCGGCGCTGTCGTTGTGGCCGATGTTCAAAGACATGGCCGAGGCCGCCGTGGCGTTTGCGGAAATCGGGCAACCACTGCGCGAAGCCTTGGGGCGCATCGGCCGAGAAGGTGAAGCCGCAATGCTGCGTACCACCGAGGGCGTGAACACGCACCGGGGCGCCATCTGGGCGCTGGGCCTGCTGGTCACCGCTGCGGCACTGGAGCCGGATAACTGCAGTGCAGGGCAATTGACGCTGCGCGCGGCAAAACTGGCCTTGATCGAGGATCGCAACGTGGTTGCCCGGCACAGCCACGGCGCTCAAGTGGCTCAGCGTTACGGCGCCATGGGCGCCAAAGAGCAGGCGCAATTGGGCTTCCCCGCCGTCATGCAAAAAGGCCTGCCGCAACTTCAATGCAGCCGCGCCAACGCCAGTGGTGAGCAGAACGCGCGCCTCGATGCCTTGCTCGCGATCATGACCACCCTGGCAGACACCTGCGTGCTGTATCGATCCGGCCTTGAGGGCCTGAACGCGATGCAGCAGGGCGCACAACGGGTGCTGGACGCTGGCGGCAGCGCAAGTCTGGCCGGTCGACGCTGTCTGCATGAGCTTGATCAGCAGTTGCTGCAACTCAACGCCTCACCCGGCGGCGCCGCCGATTTGCTCGCCGCGTGCCTGTTCATCGATAGCCTCGAGCCCGCGCTCGGCTCTGAATCGAGGAGTGTTTGATCATGGAAACCCTGTCTTTTGAATTCCCCGCCGGGCAACCCCCGCTTGGCAGGGCGCTGGTGGGCTGTGTCGGTTCGGGCGATCTGGAAGTTCTGCTTGAGCCCGGCGTGCCCGGCAAGCTGTCGATCAATGTCGTGACCTCGGTAAACGGTGCGTCGGCCCGCTGGCAGCATTTGTTCGAGCGCATGTTCGACGGCGAGACGCCGCCTGCACTGGCCATCGATATTCACGACTTTGGCGCGACGCCAGGGGTGGTGCGTTTGCGTCTGGAGCAAGGTTTCGAGGAGATCGGCCATGACTGATACCGCCCGCTTGCTCCAGCAACACAGCTTTGTCGAACTCGGTGCCCGTCAGCGTGCGAAAGCGTTGCTCGATGAAGGCAGCTTTCGTGAACTGATCGGGCCGTTTGATCGCGTGATGTCGCCCTGGCTGATCCAGCAAGGCATCGTCGCTCAGGCCGATGATGGCGTGATTGTCGCCAAAGGCACGGTCGGTGGTTTACCGGTGGTGATCGCCGCCATTGAAGGCGCTTTTCAAGGCGGCAGCATGGGCGAAGTCGGCGGCGCGAAAATGGCTGGCGCACTGGAACTGGCTGCCGAAGACAACCGCAACGGCATCCCCACGGCGGCGATTCTGCTGCTGGAAACCGGCGGCGTGCGTCTGCAGGAAGCCAACCTCGGGCTGGCCGCAATTGCCGAGATTCACGCCGCAATTGTCGACCTGCGTCAGTACCAGCCGGTGATCGGCGTGGTGGCGGGCAGCGTCGGTTGTTTCGGCGGCATGTCCATCGCCGCAGGTTTGTGCAGCTACTTGCTGGTCACTCAGGAAGCGCGGCTTGGGCTCAACGGCCCGCAAGTGATCGAGCAGGAAGCAGGCATCGAAGAATACGACTCCCGGGACCGGCCTTTCATCTGGAGCCTGACTGGCGGCGAGCAACGCTTTGCCAGCCATCTGGTGGACGGTTTCGCCGCAGACGATGTGCAGGCGATCCGTGAGCAGGTCACCGGCTGGGTCAGCCTCGGCATACCGGCCAAGGAGCGCAGCAGTCAGCATGAGCTGTTTCTGCAGCGCCTGGCGCGGCTGGACACCACCTCGCAAATCGATCCGCTGGCCGTGCGCGAGCTTTATGAAGGAGCACAATCATGAGCGCTTCCCTACGAGGTTTGAACTGGTTCAAGGCACTCAGCGCCAACGCCGCCGAAGTCGTGGGCTTGCCCCATTCGGTCAGGGCGGCTGACGGCACATTGGGTGATCAACCCGCGCGGTTTCTGGCGGTGGTGGCAGACGCGGACAACCGTTTCCCCCGCGCCCGCAGTGGCGAAGTCGGCCTGCTGGAAGGCTGGGGCCTGGCCAAGGCCGTGGATTCGGCCATCGAGCTGGATCGCGATAACGAACACAAACGTGCCCTGATCGCCATCGTCGATGTACCGAGCCAGGCGTATGGTCGACGTGAAGAAGCGCTGGGCATTCATCAAGCCCTGGCCGGTGCCGTGGACAGTTACGCCCGTGCTCGTCTGGCGGGGCATCCGGTGATTGCCTTGCTGGTGGGCAAGGCGATGTCCGGTGCGTTTCTCGCCCATGGTTATCAGGCCAACCGCCTTATCGCGCTACGCGATCCGGGCGTGATGGTCCACGCCATGGGCAAGGAATCAGCGGCACGGGTCACGCTGCGCAGCGTTGATGAGCTGGAAAAACTCGCCGCCAGCATCCCGCCCATGGCCTACGACATCGAAAACTACGCCAGCCTCGGTCTGCTCTGGGAAACCCTGTCGGTCAGCCAGATCGAACAGCCTTCCGGCAGTGACATCAGCCACGTGCAGGAGGTGTTGTGCAACGCGATAAAAGACGTGCAGGCCACCGGAAATGACCTGAGCAGCCGCCTCGGTGCGAGCAATCGTCAGGCGTCGTCGAAAGTCCGCGATCTGCTCCGAGCGCAGTGGTAAATGAACGCTGAATTGGCGGTGCTGCCCCACGATCTGTTGTGGGGCATGCCCGTGTCCGCGTTGCCTGGCGACGCGCCGGATTGGGCTGTCGAGGCGCTGAACCTTGAACATCCAGTGGTGGTGCGCCGTGCCTTGGTGCCCCGCGGACTGGTAGCCGTCGGCGTTCGCGGCGTGCAGCGCGAGCAACGTTACGCCGCACTGATGTCGCGCAGTGATATTCGGCGCTGCGTGCGCCCCGAGCAGTTGACGCATCGGCTCGCCCGGCAGGACTGGCCCGCACTGCAGGCGCTCAAGCAGGTTCGGCCGTTGATGGATCTGCTCGGCTTGAGCTGGGGCGTGACCGGCAGCGCGGGCTTTGAACTGGCCAGTGGTATTGCCGCGCTGCACGCGCACAGCGACCTGGACCTGATCATTCGCACACCTCACTTTGTGAGCCGGGAATGGGCCGCCGAATGGGTTGAGGTTCTGGACCGTGCCGTGTGCCGGATCGACGTGCAGTTACAAACTCCGTTCGGCGCGTTGGCACTGCGCGAGTGGGCAGGCGCGTCGCGTCAGGTACTGCTCAAAAGCGAGCGCGGTGCGTGGTTGGTCGAGCAACCCTGGCAACCGGCCGAGGCCTGCGCATGAGCAGTTTCTGGGTGTTCCCCGGTCAAGGCGCGCAGCAGCCCGGCATGTTGCATCAGCTGGTGGATGAGCCGCCGATTCGTGAGTGCCTGAGCGAAGCCAGTGACGTGTTGGGCGAGGATGTCTTGCAGCTGGATACGCCTCACGCGCTGCAATCGACCCGTGCCGTTCAGTTGTGTTTATTGATTGCGGGCGTGGCCTGCGCCCGTGTGCTGATGGCCAAAGGTTGCACGCCTGACATGGTTGCCGGGTTATCCATCGGCGCTTATCCGGCGGCTGTCATCGCCGGTTCGCTGACGTTCAGCGATGCCGTTCGGCTGGTGGCCTTGCGCGGTGAGTTGATGCAAAGCGCCTATCCCGAAGGCTATGGCATGACGGCGCTTATCGGGCTGGATCAAGCAACGGTTGAGGGGCTGGTTGCCCAGGTTCACAGCGCTGCGACACCGGTTTATCTGGCCAATATCAACGCAGAAAATCAGTTCGTGATTGCAGGTAAAGCCGAGGCTATGGCTGAAGTGGCGCGGCTGGCGAAAGCCGGTGGTGCGGCGACGGTCAAGCGTCTCGCGGTGAGTGTGCCGTCGCATTGCGCTTTGCTTGAACAGCCCGCGCAGACCCTTGCCGAAGCCTTCGCCGGGGTTACGTTGCAGGCGCCAACTGTGCGCTATCTAAGCGGCAGTACGGCCCGGCCCATGCTGACCTCTGACAAGCTGCGTGATGACCTGGCGTTCAACATGTGCCGGGTCATTGACTGGCGCAGCACGCTGCAAACCGCCTATGAGCGTGGCGCTCGTCTGCACATTGAATTTCCGCCGGGCACGGTATTGACCGGCCTGGCGCGCAAGGTCTTCGAGCAAGGCACGGTCGTCGCCTTTCAAGGTGCTCGGCTGGACAGTCTCGCCACGCTGTCGCAAGAGGAGGGCAGCCGCAACCTATAGAGCGCACTGCCGGTTCACGAACAGTTTCTGACGACAAAAATAACAACTTCGTAAAGCAAACTGAGGAATAACAATAATGATTATCTACGGTGTGGCACTGCTGGCGATCTGTACCCTTGCGGGGGTGATACTCGGTGACCTGCTCGGCGTGATGCTGGGCGTCAAATCCAACGTGGGCGGCGTCGGGATCGCGATGATCCTGCTGATCTGCGCCCGCTTGTGGATGGAAAAACGCGGCGGCCTGAGCAAGGAATGCGAAATGGGCGTCGGCTTCTGGGGCGCCATGTACATCCCGGTGGTGGTGGCCATGGCGGCGCAGCAAAACGTGGTCACGGCCCTCAAGGGTGGTCCGGTTGCGGTGCTGGCGGCAGTGGGGTCGGTGATCCTGTGTGGTTGCACCATCGCCTTCATCAGCCGCATCAACAAAGGCGAGCCGCTACCGGCTGAAGAGCCGGCGATCATACCGGGCATCACGCCAACTCCAACACCAACGCCAGCAGGGAGCCGCTGATATGTGGGAAATCATTGATAAAGGCCTGATCAGCAACGGGCTGGTCACGGCATTCGCGTTTGTCGGCGTCGTGATGTGGATTTCCGTGGTGCTGTCCAAGCGCCTGACGTTTGGTCGCGTGCACGGCTCGGCTATCGCTATCGTGATCGGCCTGATCCTGGCCTGGGTCGGCGGCACCATGACGGGCGGGCAAAAGGGCCTGGCGGATGTGACGCTGTTCTCCGGCATCGGCTTGATGGGCGGCGCGATGTTGCGAGACTTCGCCATCGTTGCCACGGCCTTCGAAGTGCAGGCGACCGAGGCGCGCAAGGCCGGGTTGATCGGCGTGATTGCGTTGCTGCTGGGTACGATCCTGCCGTTCATTGTCGGGGCGAGCATCGCCTGGGTGTTTGGCTATCGCGACGCGGTGAGCATGACCACCATTGGCGCGGGCGCAGTGACCTACATCGTCGGTCCGGTCACCGGAGCTGCGTTGGGCGCGACGTCGGACGTGATGGCGCTGTCGATTGCCACCGGCCTGATCAAGGCAATCATCGTGATGGTCGGCACACCGATGGCCGCGCGCTGGATGGGCCTGGATAACCCACGCTCGGCGATGGTGTTCGGTGGCCTTGCGGGCACCGTCAGCGGCGTGACCGCAGGCCTGGCGGCCACTGACCGACGCCTGGTGCCCTACGGCGCATTGACTGCGACTTTCCATACCGGGCTGGGTTGTTTGCTCGGGCCGTCGTTGCTGTACTTCGTGGTGCGCGCGATTGTTGGGTGAGCCCACAGGATTGGACATCCACAGGTGTCTACGACGTGGGACCGGCTTTAGCCGGGAAGGCGGTGCTTCTGGCGATAAAAATGCAGTGAATGTGCTGACCTCTTCCCGGCTAAAGCCGGTCCCACGTCGTAATTCGCTTGTGGACAAAAATGGGATCTCCCACGGAAAAAATTGCATTCCAGGTCGGGTTAATGGGTGATCAACCGATTCGAATACATCCGCCCCTCTGCAATCAACGCCAATAGATTCGGGTCCCGCTCTCGGGATTTGAGGAACACCATGCCGATGTGCTGTTGCATGCGGTAGCGCGGCTGGAGCGGGATCAGCTTGACCCGGTTCTCGTACACCGCCGCGATGCGTCCGGGCAACAGCGCAAAGCCCACGCCCGAGCTGACCATGCTCAGCAGGGTGAAGATGTCGTTGACCTGCATCGCCACCTTGGGCTCGAACCCTGCCTGCTTGAACACCTGTATGCCGTCGCGATGGGTCGCAAAACCCTGGGTCAGGGTGATGAACGTCGCTTCGCGCAGATCACTCAGGTCCACTTCGCTGTGGTGCGAGAACGGCGAGTCGGCGGGCACTGCGAGGAAAATATCGTCGGAAAACAGTGGCAGATGCTCGCAGTCCGGGTCATTGACGCTCTCGTCCAGCGACACCAGGATCGCGTCCACTTCCATGTTTTTGAGCTTGTAGAACAGGTCGATATTGGAGCCCATGATCAGGTCGATGTTGAGCTCGCTGCGCCGAATCTTGAGGCCCATGATCAGCTGTGGCACGGTTTTGACCGTCAGCGAATACAGCGAGCCAAGCTTGAAGCGCGCCGCTGAAAACCCCGCAGCCTGCCGCGTCAGCTCCACGGTGGCGAGCACATCCTGAATCAGTTTCTGAGCCCGCTCCTCCAGCACATAGGCGCTCTCCAGCGGCGTCAGGTTGCGCCCCTCGTGCTTGAACAACGGGCAGCGCAGGGCGCTTTCCAGCGAATGAATCGCCCGATGCACGCTGACGTTACTGGTGTTCAGGTCAGCCGCCGCTTTGGTCAGGTTGCCGGTGCGCATGAAGGCGAGGAAAATTTCCAGCTTCTTGAGGGTCAACTCATCGTCGATTTGCATGTCGTGAGGCTTCTTGTTGGAGTGCCCCGATTGTGCACAGATCGAGCGTGGGTCGCTGCAATAAAAATCTGATCGCTAAACCATGCCTTGCGCTTTACGTGCTCAACCTAGAGCCTTGCGCAGCGGTTCAGGCCAACGAGGTAGTGTGGGATGTATTACGGAGAAAAATTCAACGCGTGGTCGCATCTGGTCGGTGCGGTGTTGGCGTTTGTCGGTGCGATCTGGCTGTTGGTGATGGCCAGCTTGCAGGGCGATGTGTGGAAGATCGTCAGCATGGCGATTTATGGCGTAACGCTGGTGGCGCTGTACAGCGCTTCGACGGTGTACCACAGCGTGCGTGGCCGGGCGAAAGTGATCATGCAGAAGGTTGATCATTTTTCGATCTATCTGCTGATCGCTGGCAGCTACACGCCGTTCTGCCTGGTGACCTTGCGCGGGCCCTGGGGCTGGACGTTGTTTGGCATCGTCTGGGGGTTGGCGGTGATCGGCATTTTGCAGGAAATAAAACCGCGCTCCGAAGCCCGGATCATGTCGATCGTGATCTACGCAGTGATGGGCTGGATCGTGCTGGTGGCGGTCAAGCCCTTGATTGCGGCGCTGGGCACCGCGGGCTTTACCTGGCTGGCGGCCGGTGGTGCGTTGTACACCATCGGCATCATCTTCTTTGCCTACGACACCCGCTTTCGCCACTGGCACGGCATCTGGCATCTGTTCGTGATTGCCGGGAGCCTGCTGCACTTCGTGGCGATTTGTTTTTATGTGTTGTAGCCAATAACGACGCAGACCCGTGGGCAAACTGTTGGAGCGAGCCTTGTCCGAGAATATGGGCTGGCGATGACCTGTGGGAGCGAATTCATTCGCGAAAGGGCCGGTACATCCGATAAATATTTTTCGTTTGTACAACCGCATTCGCGAATGAATTCGCTCCCACACAGTCTGCACAGGGGCTGTGGTTTGCTGTCAGCCCTTACGCCAAACACTCGCCAACCACGGCTGCTGTTCCCTCGGCAATCCCGCCGGGCGGTAGTAGTGTTCCAGTTCGACAAAACCTGCCGCGCCGAGCAGTTCTTGCCAGGCATCAAGGTCGTGGTAGGAGCCGTAACGAGGGCCGTTCCAGCCTTCGCGGTTGTCGCCTCGGGGGTTGGAGCTGAACAACACGCCGCCGGGTTTCAGCGTGGCGTGCAATTGCGCCAGCACCCGTGGCAATTCCTGCTTGGGCACATGGAACAACACCGCATTGGCGAAGATGCCATCGAAACGTTCGGCGGGCAGGTCCAGCTCAAGAAAATTCTGCTGCCAGACTTCGCAACCGGTGTATGCGCGGGCCATTTCGGCAAAGCGCTCGGAGCCATCCAGCCCCACCGCCACATGCCCCATGGCGCTGAACGTCTCCAGATCACGCCCCGGCCCGCAGCCGAAATCCAGAATCTGCCACGGCGCCTGACCTTCGATATGGCGCAGCAGCGCAGCGATGTTCTGGCTGACGTCGTGATCGCGGGTGCCTTCGCGGAAGTCCTCGGCCACCTGGTTGTAGTGGCCGAGGGTGGTGTCGGTGATCTGGGCGAGGTCTTGGGCTTCGAGCTTCATGGCGAGTCTGTTTGAGCAATGAGGCGTCGAATATACCCCACTCAGCGCTTGTTCAGCCCCTTGGCCAGACGATCGCCGCCCAGTTGAATCACCGCTACCAGAATCACCAGCAGCACGATCACGGTGAGCATCACCTGGCTGTCGAAACGTTGATAGCCATAGCGATAGGCGATATCCCCCAGCCCGCCTGCGCCAATGGCACCCGCCATGGCCGAGGAGTTGATCATGGTCACCAGCGTGATGGTGAAACCGCCGACAATCCCCGGTAGCGCTTCAGGCAGCAGCACGTGCCAGACGATATGCCAGCGTCGGCAACCCATGGCCTGCGCGGCTTCGATCAGGCCGTGATCGACTTCACGCAAGCTGACTTCCGCGATGCGTGCAAAGAACGGTGTGGCGGCGATAGTCAGCGGCACTACGGCCGCCCAGACGCCATAAGTGGTACCGACGATCATGCGGGTGAACGGAATCAGCGCCACCATCAGAATCAGAAACGGAATCGAGCGAAACAGGTTAACGAAGCCGCCCAGCACCTGGTTGACGGCCGGTGCCTGGTAGATCCCGCCCTTGCCGCTGGTGACCAGAATCACCGCCAGCGGGATGCCCAGTATCAGCGCAATCAGTGACGACACGCCGACCATCAGAAAGGTATCGATGGCGCCCTGTAACAGACGATCAAACCACATAGCCCAGTACCTCCGCGTGTTGCGCCTGTTTGCGGGCTTGAACCAGCAATTCTGCAACGCTGTGTGGTGAGTCGGCCACCGACAGCAACAGATGCCCGAGGGCGTGGCCTTGAATGCGCTCGACACCGCCTTGCAGCAAACTCACTCGCCCGCCCAACGCCGCGAACAACGCCGCCAAGTCTGGCTCTTCGCCGTTCTGCCCGGTGAAGTGCAGGTCCAGCACCACTTTGGCGTCCGGGGTTTGCGGTTGAGCTGAAAGCCGCGCCTGCAAATCTTCCGGCAAGCCATGTTGCAGCGGCGCGAGCAGGGTTTTGCTGACCTGGTGTTGCGGGTTGCCGAACACTTGCCAGACCGGGCCTTGCTCGACCACACGGCCTTGTTCCAGCACCACCACGCGGTCGCAGATATCGCGGATCACGGCCATTTCATGGGTGATCAAAATGATGGTCAGGCCCAGGCGCTGATTGATCTCGCGCAGCAGGCCGAGGATCGATTGCGTGGTCTCCGGATCCAGCGCCGAGGTGGCTTCGTCGCAGAGCAGAATCGCCGGGTCGTGCACCAGCGCGCGGGCAATGCCCACTCGCTGCTTCTGGCCGCCGGAGAGTTGCGCCGGGTAGGCTTTATGCTTGTCCTGCAAGCCCACCAACTCCAGCAGTTCGGTGACTTTGCGCTGGCGTTGCTCCTTGGGTACGCCCGCGACCTTGAGCGGCAGTTCGACGTTCTGCCACACGGTTTTGGCCGACATCAGGTTGAAGTGCTGGAAGATCATGCCGATGCGTCGGCGCAGTTCGACGAGTTTGTCCTCGTTGAATTCGCCGATGTCGGTCTGCTCGATCAGCACCCGGCCGCTGCTGGGTTGCTCCAGGCGATTGATGGTGCGGATCAACGAGGATTTACCCGCACCGCTGCGCCCGATAATCCCGAAAATCTCCCCGCGTTGAATCGCAAGATCAATGTTTTGCAGCGCATCCACAGGGCCTTGTTGGCCCTGATACGTCTTGCCCAGATTAATGAAGCGCACATGGGCACGGTTCAGCTCGGCGTGCAGTTCGGCCTGCGTTGATGACGCCGCTGCCGAATGCGCTGCGCCCGTGGTGTCGAGTGGCAGTTGGCGTTGCACGGATGCATTCATATCAACCTTCCCAGCCCGCTTGGTAGAGCTTGCCGTTGACCTTGTCCAATGCAGCACGCACGACTGGCAAGTGCTGGTAGATGTCGATGAACTTGGCCAGACGCGGGTCGCCTTTGTTCTCGGGCTTGATCACGAACTGGATCACGTATTCCGGATGATCAAGGCCGTCGAAGAGGATCGCGGAGCCTGCATCGAAGGTCTTGGACAGGCGGATATACGCCGGGTAACCCTGGACCAGATCGGCGTCGTCATAGGCGCGTACCAGTTGCACGGCCTCGACCTGAATCAGTTTGAGTTTCTTCGGGTTGGCGGTGATGTCTTCCTCAGTGGCTTTGTAGCCGACGCCTTGCTTGAGGGTGATCAAGCCCGCCTTGGCCAGCAGTTGCAGGCCACGGCCGCTGTTGATCGGGTCATTGGCGATGGCCACGGTGGCGCCGGTGGGCAGCTCGTCGAAGCTTTTGTACTTCTTGGAGTACAAGCCAACGTTATTGATGATCCCCGGCGCAAACGGTACCAGTTTGGTACCCGCCGCTTCGTTGGCGTTGGTCAGGAACGGGATGTGCTGGAAGTAATTCACGTCGATGTCACCCGCCGCGAGGCTGACGTTGGGCGCGATCCAGTCGGTGAACTCCACCAGCTCGACCTTCAGGCCTTGTTTGCCAGCTTCTTCCACAGCGGCTTCCAGCGGGATCGCAAAAGCGGCAGTGGTGCCGACTTTCAGCGGCGCGTCGGCGGCGTGGGCGGTGAGGGTCAACAGGCTCAAAGCCAGGGTGCTGATGAGTTTTTTCATGGTGAGTGTCCGGTTGCTGCAAGGTTTAGTAGCGTGTTTGGGTTATGAACTCTGTAGGAGCTGCCGAAGGCTGCGAACAGCGGTGCGTCAGGACAATCCTTTTTGCAGCCTTCGGCAGCTCCTGCAGGGCAAGTCAGTGGCGGTAACTGGCTCCGACATGCCGGCTGGGCAACCGCGCGCCGCCCTCGGGAAACAACTTCTCCCGCAGGCTGCCGGTGTCGTAGGCGGTCTTGTACGAACCTCGGCGTTGCAGCTCGGGGATCACCAGGTCGATGAAGTCCACGTAGCTTTCCGGGGTGACGATGCGGGTCAGGTTGAAGCCGTCGAGGCCGGTTTCGGCGATCCAGGATTCCAGCTCGTCGGCTACCTGTTCCGGCGAGCCGATCAGGGTGATGTAGCGGCCGCCCAAGGCGTGTTGGTCGAGCAGTTTTTGCCGGGTCCAGTCGTTGTTTTTCAGGTTTTTGGTGGCCGACTGAATAGCGTTGCTCTTCACGTACTGGATTGGCTCGTCCAGCGCGTATTGGGAAAAATCGATGCCGGTGGAGGCTGAAAAGTGCGCGACACCCGCCTCGGCGCTGGCGAACTCGCGGTACTCCGCGTGCTTGGCCCGAGCCTCGGTTTCGGTCTTGCCGACAATCACGTTCAGGCCCATGAACACCTTGATGTCGTCCGGGTTGCGCCCGGCGGCCACGGCACTGGCGCGGACCTTTTCCACTTGCTCACGGGTCGAAGTCTTGTTCTGGCCGCTGATGAACACGCATTCGGCGTGTTGCCCGGCGAACTGCAAGCCGCGCTCAGAGCTGCCCGCCTGAAACAATACCGGCGTGCGCTGGGTCGAGGGTTCGCACAGGTGATAACCCTCGACCTGATAGAACTCTCCCTTGTGCTCAACCTTGTGGACTTTGTCGGGCTGGGCGTAAACCCGCTGCTCACGGTCGTTGATGACCGCGTCGTCCTCCCAGCTGCCTTCCCAGAGTTTGTAGAGCACCTGCAGGTATTCGTCGGCCTGGTCGTAGCGGCGGTCATGTTCAGCCTGCTGGCTCAAACCCATGGCGCGGGCGGCGCTGTCCAGGTAACCGGTGACGATGTTCCAGCCGACTCTGCCACGGCTCAGGTGGTCCAGCGTCGACATGCGACGTGCGAAAAGATACGGCGCTTCGTAGGTCAGGTTGGCGGTCAGGCCGAAACCGAGGTTTTTGGTGACAGCGGCCATGGCCGACACCAGCAACAGCGGATCATTGACCGGCAGCTGAATGGACTCTTTGAGGGTGACGTCCACCGAGTTCTGATAGACGTCGTAAACGCCCACGATGTCGGCTATGAACAATCCATCGAACAGCCCGCGCTCCAGCAATTGCGCCAGTTTGGTCCAATATTCCAGGGTGTTGTACTGCGTGGAGGTGTCCCGTGGATGGGTCCACAAACCATGGTTGATATGGCCAATGCAGTTCATGTTGAAGGCGTTGAGCAGGATCTTTTTCTTCGCCATCAAATCGTCCCCCGCAGTGGAGGATTCTGCTCGTTGAGGTAGTAATTGCCGATGGCGTGATACTTCCAGCGCACCGGGTCATGCAGGGTGTGGACCCGAGCGTTGCGCCAGTGCCGGTCAAGGCCGTGTTCGGCCAACGTCGCCTGGCTACCGGCGAGTTCGAACAGCGTGCTGCCTGCGGCGAGGGAGATTTCCGTGCTGATGGCCCGGGCTTCGGCGACGGCAATGGAGGCTGCGGCGACGGTATCGGCGTTGCTGTCAGCCTGGGCGATATCGAGGACTTCCCCGGCCCGGTCCAGCAGTGCTTCGGCGGCGTACAGGCGAACGCTGAGCTTGCCGAAACTGTTCAGGGTCAGTGGATCGTCCATGGCCTTTTCGATGCCGGAGTCGATCCATGGCCGAGTGCGGGTGCGCACGAAATGCAGCGCGTCTTCGAACGCAGCACGGGCGATGCCGGTGTCGATGGCCGCGTGAAGAATCTGCGCCAGCGGGCCAACGGTGGTCGGGCGCTCGAAAGCCCTCTGGAAGGGCACCACATCGTCAGCGTCCACATAGACATTTTCAAACAGCACCGAGCCGCTGCCGGTGGTGCGTTGGCCGAAGCCGCTCCAGTCGTCAATAACGGTCAGCCCTTCGCTCGCTGCTGGTACGAAAGCCAGTTGTTGAATGCCGTTTTCATCGATCACCGAGGTAGGAATGCGCTGGGCATACAGCGCACCGGTGGCATAAAACTTAAGCCCGTTGATGCGATAGCCTTGCCCGTCACGCCTCAGGCGAGTGGTGCGGTCATGAGCGGTTTTGGTGCCCAGCTCAGCCAGCGCGTTACCAAAGCGCAGACCCGCCAAGGCCTCGGCGTACAACCGTTTTTGCTGTTCCGGATTGCCGTTCACCCGCAGCACTTCCAGGGCATAGAAGTGGTTCTGCGGGATCTGGCCCAACGAGGCATCGGCTTCAGAAATCAGGCGGATGACGTTCGCCAGCGTGACGTTGGACACGCCCGCGCCGCCGAAGGCCTTGGGGACGCTGATGCCCCACAGCCCCGAGGCGCTGAACAGGTCGAGTTCGGCATGGGGCAAGCGGCGCTCGCGATCCCGTTGCAGGCTTTCAGCCTTGAAATGTGCGGCCAGTTCCTTTGCAACGCGCAGCGCCTGTTCATCGTTTTCGATGAGGGCAGCCTGGGGTGGCTGATGTGAATTCAAACTCATAGCGATGTTCTCCAGTGGTCTGGTTCAAATCCACGAATGGCGGGCGGGCAGGGTGCCGTTGAGGTGCCAGGCGCCGATGGCGTGGTATTTCCAGCGCACCGGGTCATGGAGGGTGTGCACCCGGGCGTTACGCCAGTGGCGATCGAGGTTGAACTCGGCCAGGGTGGCGCGGCTGCCGGACAGCTCCAGCAACTTCTCGCTGGCCTGCAGCGCGATTTCGGTGGTCAGTGCCTTGGCGCGGGCCACGGTGATCGAGGCGCGGGCGGCTGAGTGTTCGTCGATGGGGCGGGCGCTGACCTCGTCCAGCACCTTGCCTGCCTGGCGCAGCAGTGCTTCAGCGGCATGCAGTTCGAGCTTGAGCTTGCCGATGTCGGCGATCACATAAGGATCATCACTGGCGCGCTCCACCTTGGCGTCCACCCAGGGCCGCGAGCGCTGGCGTACGAATTCGAGGGTGTCGTCGATGGCGCCGCGAGCAATGCCTGCATCAATGGCCGCCTGGATCAACTGCGACACGGCACCCTGAATGCTGGGCGTGTTGGCGGTACGCCAGGTGTCGATCACCAGGGCCGGGTCGATGGGCACATTTTCAAGCAGCACCGTGCCGCTGGCGGTAGTGCGCTGGCCGAAGCCCGACCAGTCATCAACGATGCTCAGCCCCTCACTGCCACGGGGCACGAAGGCCAGGATTTGCTGACCTTGATAATTCAGTGCCTTGACCGTCACCCAATGGGCGAACAGCGCGCCGGTGGAATAAAACTTCTGGCCGGTGATGCTCAGTTGGCCGTTGTGGGTGGTAATCCGAGCCTTGAGTTCAAGCGTGTTTTTGGTGCCGCGTTCGGGCCCGGCATTGCCGATGCGCCAGCCGTCCAGCACGCTTTTGAGCAACGTCTTCTTTTGCTGTTCGCTGGCGCTGCTGAGCAGGACCTGAATGATGCCGAACTGGTTCTGCGGGATTTGCCCGAGCGCCGGATCTGCGGCAGAGATGATCTTGAACACTTCGGCCAAGGTTACGAACGAGACTTGCGGGCCGCCATAGGCGCGGGGGATGGAGATACTGCCCAAGCCGCTTTGCGTGAACTGCTCGATGGCCTGCCAGGGTAGCTGGCGTTGCGAATCCCGTTGGGCTGCGTCTGCACGCGCAAACGTCGCCAGGGCATGAGCGGCCTCGATGGCGTGCGCATCGCTGCTCAGGACAGTTGTCGGGCGCAGCGGTGGTGGAATATCAACAGGGTGTTTGGCAGTGGCTTGAGACGTTGAAGCAACCATTCGAACCTCGCGGAAATGCCGCTGGCATGCGGCAGAAAAAATCACGATGTCCGGTGGTCCGGTGCATATACCCTAATTCTAAGAATAAATTTAATAAACGTGTTTTTTGGAATAAGCATAGACGACTAAAAAGCGCTATTCAGGCGCTTGGCGCGTAGGCCAGGCACGAGCCCAGCAGCATCACCAGAATGCAGATTTTCAACAGTTGCGAAGGGTGCATGAGTACTTCCTCGTAAATGAGTCAGTGGCTCACATCAGATGTAATCAAGGTCGAATACGGCAGCGGAATAACGCGTAGGTATAAGTACAAAAGCGCGTGGGAAATATCTGATGCTCATCAGTTATAACCGGCGCCTCTCAATCTGCTCAAGTAGCCAATACGCTAAGCCATGCTTTGCGTATTGGCGGTCGCATGCAGTGATCAATCATACCGGGGGCGTTTTTCAAGTGTGTTCACACTTATTGCTCTCGTCGGCGCCCATCGGGAGTTATTGCCAACCCGGTCAATGACGCAGTAAGTCACCTCCAACAAAGTTTCTTCCCCGGCTTCGCGAATCAATGTGTCCGGGACTATCAATTCGATGGGTTTACCCAGGTTGTCTTCTGCCAGGGGCGCCAGGTCCATCCGCGCATCCCCCCAGCGCAGGGTAATTTCATCGTGAGGTGCCATATTCAAATAGGGTTCGATGGACAACGGCAGACCTTTCGCCAGTCGGCTGATATTCAGGCCATGATGAATAACCGACTCCGGCAGCGATACCGGCGCCAACCCTTGGTTTTCCTCGTCAGTGGAGTTGATCAGCAGCCCACCGGGCATGTCCAGCTTGACCCTGAGCCTGCGGCTGGCGGACACGACGGGACTGCCGCCCACCTTCATGAGCCGGTAGTAGGTTTTGACCGTACCGTTTTGTAGGAAACTCTCTGGCACGCGTAGGACCAGGGTATGGCCTACGTCAGACTCGGACAGAAGTTTTGACGCGACGTAACAGCCATCCCAGAACAACTCGATCAGGTCGCCTTCGTCCATCTCGGGATAGGGGTCGATGTGGATCAACAGGTTCGCTGCCGCGCGGATACCGATGCCGTGCTTGTGAGCCTGCGGCACGTAGGGTGGGAATAGCTTCTGGCGTGTGTTAATGCTCAATGTTTCAGTCATATTCGTATGCTCTTACTGTTGGGTCGCTAACTAATAATCAGGGTCGGAACACGTCGTTTTTCTTGGACCAAAAAGAGGTGGGATAAGTACCGTAGAGTGTAGAGTTATGGCAAACATTACAAAGTGTCAGGGTTTGGTACTTGCCGTTTTTAAATAAGGTACTTAGTCGATCTGTTTTGAGCTAATTGGGTTTGCGTCAGGCTGTCAACTGGCAATCGAATAGATTCAAGTTCGCATGGAAAATTAGGAACCTTCCTACGACGTTTTGCTTGAACGGATTAGGAAATGGCCTGCTGCGTCCTACACATAGAAATAAAAAGTTATGGTTGCCTGACTGTTTATTTATGCTTGCAGCTTAAAAAGGAAGGGGGTGTCGTGAAGCAAGGTAACCGATGAGTGACAAAGCCGTCGTCTGTACGTTGCAAGGATTCGATGGGTTATTCAGTCCGGCAGCGTAAAGCTAGCGACCTTTTCGATCAATTTGATTGATATACAAATGTAAGGCGAGCGCAAACGGCGCCAGATGGCGCAGGACGTTTGGCTTGGGTCTGTAGGAATCAGGAACGGCTGCGTTCCAGAAATTGCCGGGTCCGCTCTTCGCGAGGGTTGGCAAACAGGGCTTTGGCTTCGCCTTGCTCGACGATCACGCCTTTGTCGATGAAGATCACACGGTTGGCGACATCCCGGGCAAAATTCATCTCGTGAGTCACGATGACCAGGGTGCGTTGCTCTTCGGCCAGTGCGCGAATGGCCGTGAGCACCTCGCCGACCAGCTCCGGGTCCAGCGCCGAGGTGGGTTCATCGAACAGGATTACCTCCGGCTCCATGGCCAGAGCACGGGCAATCGCCACGCGCTGCTGCTGACCACCGGAAAGGCGACGCGGATAGGCGTCTTCCTTGCCAGCCAGGCCGACCTTGGCCAGCAGTTGTCGGCCCAGTTCCACTGCCTGCTCACGGGGCATTTTCTTGACCACGACAGGCCCTTCGATGACGTTTTCCAGGGCGGTGCGGTGGGGGAACAGGTTGAAGTTCTGGAACACAAAACCAACGTGCTGACGCAGCTGCCTTATCAGCCCTTGCTGTTTGCTCAACGGTCGGCTGCCATCGATGGCGATGTCGCCCACGACGATCTTGCCGCTGGTGGGCTCTTCAAGAAAATTCAGGCAACGCAGCAGGGTGGTTTTACCTGAACCGCTGGGCCCGATGATGGCCACGACTTCGCCCGCCTCAACCTTCAGGTCGATGCCTTTGAGCACTTGCTGACCCTTGAATTCCTTGGTCAGTTTTTCAACCACAATCATGCGTCAAGACTCCAGATCATGGCGGTTGACCCGCGCTTCAAGGCGGTTCTGCAGGTGCGAAAGCGCAGTGGCGAGGATCCAGTAGATCAGCGCTGCGGCCAGGTACATGGTGAAGATTTCGAACGTTCGGGCGGTGATCAATTGCGCCTGACGGAACAGCTCCGGCACCTGGATGGTGGCGGCCAGCGCAGTGTCTTTGACCAGTGAAATAAAGCTGTTACCCAGTGGCGGCAAGGCTGTGCGCGCTGCTTGCGGAAGAATCGCCCGGCGCATGGCCTGGCCGCGTGTCATGCCGATACTGGCAGCGGCTTCCCACTGGCCACGATCAACTGAGCTGATCGCCGCGCGCAGAATCTCGCAGGCGTAGGCCGCCATGTTCAGGGAGAAGCCAATGAGTGCTGCGGTCAGCGGGTCCAGTTCGATGCCCAGTTCCGGCAAACCGTAGTAGATCATGAACAGCTGGACCAGCAGCGGCGTGCCACGGAAGAACGAGACGTAAACCCGCGCAACCCCGCGCACCAGCATAAAAGGGGACAGGCGCATGAGCGCCAGTCCGAAGCCCAGTAGCAGGCCGAAAAACATGCCGCCCAGGCTTAGAAATACCGTGTAGTACGCGCCCTTTATCAGAAAGGGCGCGGAGTCCAGCGCAAGCCTGAGGCCCTCTTCAATCATTTGGTCACGTCAGCGTTGAAGTACTTCTGCGACAGTTTGGCCAAGGTGCCGTCAGCGCGCAGTTTGTCGATGGCTTTGTTGATGGCCGCGAGCAACTCAGGCTCGCCTTTGCGCAGGGCAATGCCGCTTTCCTGGCGAGAGAAGGGTTCGCCGGAAATCGCCAATTGGTCTTTGGTTTTACTGAGCAATTCCAGTGCAGCCAGGCGGTCGACGAGAATCGCGTCAATACGGCCTACACGCAGGTCCTGGTATTTGGTTGGGTCATCGTCATAGGTTTTGACGATGGCGCCGGGGACGTTTTCCTTCAACCATTGCTCGTAGTTGGTGCCCAGGCCGACACCGACTTTGGCGCCCTTGAGATCGGCTGCGGTTTTGAACTTGTCTGCGTCTTTCTTCTGCACCAGCGCTTGAATGCCGGAGACGGTGTAAGGCTCAGAGAAGTCGTACTTCTTTTTGCGTTCTTCGGAGATGGTCACCTGATTGATGACGACGTCCAGACGCTTGGACTCCAGGGCCGCAAGGATGCCAGCCCACGGCGTGGACTGCAGCTTGACCTTCACGCCCAGCTCTTTGGCCAGCGCTTCGGAGAACTCGACTTCAAACCCAGCCAGCTTGCCGTTTTCGTCCTGGAAGCTGAAAGGCGGGTAGGTGCCTTCAAGGCCGACGCTGATGGTGCCGCTGTCTTTGATCTTTTGCAGCTGCTCGCCCGCGATGGCTTGGCCCAGCAGACTGGAACCGAGCACCAGGCCCAGTGTGGAAAGCAGAACGGTACGGCGAATGGCAGAAGTAATCATGATTAGCCCCAGGGATATTGTTTATATGACAGGCAAAAATCGGACCCGACGAACGCTACTGTGGCTGGCAAAGTTTTTCCAGTCTTTTCAGTTGCCTGAGCGCGGGCAGGCGATTGCTGGCGGCGATGATAGGAGGTGCCGATTGAGGTTGATAATAATAAAAACCAAGGCGCTTATTCTTTTAGCGAATAAGAGTGGGTAAGTAGGTTTGTTGGTGCAACCGGGTGAACCCGCCAAGCGCGCTGGATGACGGGGCATGGCTCAGTAAGTTGCCGCGCTCGGAACCCTGTGGGAGCAAGCTTGCTTGCGAAGAGGCCGGGACACCCGTCGCATATTCATGGCAGATAAATAGCCTTCGCGAACAAGGTAGAACGCCACGCGGTCGCCCACAGAATTCCGATTTTGATAGCGCTACGCAAACACATCCGGGTAAGCAAACAACGCAGGCGCACCACCGGTGTGCAGGAATATCAGCGGGCCTTCGTCGAAGCGCTGACGGCCGATGCCATCGAGCAAGCCGGCCATCGCTTTTCCGGTGTAGACCGGGTCCAGCAGGATGCCTTCGTGGCTGGCCACCAGCTTGATCGCCGACAGCGTCCCGGCATTGGGTTCGCCGTAACGTGGCCCGAAATACTCATCCCACAGCTCGACTTTGAAGGCTTCCGGTAGCGCGACGCCGAGCAATTCAGCCGTGCGCTCAGCTAGGCCCTGGACTTTCGGGTGCTGGGTCTCTTCGGGGCGCGACACCGTCACACCAACCACAGGCAGCTGCGGCAATGCCTCAGCCAGCGCCAACGCCAGGCCGCTGTGAGTTCCGGCGCTACCGGAGGCCAGCACGACCGCGGCGAAATCCAGCCCGGTTTGCTTGATCTGCTCGGCCAGCTCAAAACCGGCCCGCACATAACCCAGGGCACCCAGCGCGTTCGATCCGCCAATGGGCACCACATAAGGATTTTTGCCGCTGTTGCGTAGGCGCGCGGCCAGGGATTGAAGCTGGTCGTCGGCGTTATCCAGGTTTTCCACCAGCTCGACCTTGGCGTCGAACAGCTCCAGCAGCAGCCGGTTGCCGTTATTGAGGTAACTGGTGTCCTCGGTTGCAATGGGGTTTTCCAGCAGCGCGATACAGCCCAGGCCCAGGCGCGCGGCAATGGCCGCGGTCTGGCGTACATGGTTGGACTGAATCGCGCCAGCGGTGATCAGCGTGTCTGCACCTTGCGCCAGCGCATCGGCGGCGAGGTATTCCAGCTTGCGGACTTTGTTGCCGCCCAGCGCAAGGGTCGTGGTGTCATCGCGCTTTATATAGATGTCGCGGCCTGCCCAGAGCGATAGCCGCTCGAGCTTTTCCAGGGCGGTAGGGGCGCCGAGCAGCTGTAGACGATTAAATTCGGCGAGCTTTTGCTTGATCATGATGAGAGTTGAGCCTGTAGAGAGTCGTTCGACTATAGGCAGACGTTTCCTACAGGGCAACTTCTCACGGCTTATGCCATCAGAGCAGAAGGCCTACGCATTTAGTTATTTTTTCAGTCCAAATGTTTCACGTACAGTGGCCGCTTGTGCGGCCAGCACCTATTTAGGGTGCGCATTAAACCCTGCAGCAATTCCATCTTTGCCTGCAGGCGTCTCGTGGGACCGGCTTTAGCCGGGAAGAGGCCGGACCAGTCGCTCAGTTGAGTCGTCTGGAATGGCGCTTTCCCGGCTAAAGCCGGTCCCACAGAGTCGTGCTGGCGCATTTAACCCAACCGAGGAGAAGTCTGCGTGAGCGATATCCCAGAGGCACCCGCCGAAGGCTGTTCCAGTCACTGGCAGTTACAGCAGATTGTCAGCGAACTGCGTGCCGCCCGTGACGACTGGCGCACCCGCAACAAGCGTGTCAGCGGCGAGCATGGCGGGCGCGAGCTGCCTTCCCGGGCGGCGATGCGTGACATCCTCGAAGCGCTGTGCGGTGCACTGTTCCCCATGCGCCTCGGCCCGGTCGACCTGCGCGAAGAAAGCGAGGACTTCTACGTCGGCCACACCCTCGACGTCGCCCTCAATGCGCTGCTGGCTCAAGCCCGCCTGGAACTGCGCTATGTGGCACACCAGCATTCGGAAGCCGTCGACGCGGTGGATAAAAAGGCGCTCGACCTGATCCAGGACTTCGCCCGGGCCTTGCCTGCCATGCGCACCCTGCTCGATACCGACGTGCTGGCCGCTTACCAGGGCGACCCGGCTGCCCGCAGCGTCGATGAAGTGTTGCTCTGCTATCCGGGCATCCTGGCGGTGATCCACCATCGCATCGCCCACCATTTATATCGCGCTGGCCTGCCTCTGTTGGCGCGCATCAGCTCCGAAATCGCCCACTCCGCCACCGGCATCGACATCCACCCCGGCGCGCAGATCGGCCGCAGCTTCTTTATCGACCATGGCACAGGCGTCGTCATCGGCGAGACCGCCATCATCGGCGAGCGCGTGCGCATCTACCAGGCCGTGACCCTGGGCGCCAAACGCTTCCCGGCAGACGAAGACGGCCAGCTGCAAAAAGGCCACGCCCGCCACCCCATTGTCGAAGACGACGTAGTGATCTATGCAGGCGCGACCATCCTTGGCCGCATCACCATCGGCCAAGGCTCCACCATCGGCGGCAACGTCTGGCTGACGCGTAGCGTGCCGGCGGGTTGCAACCTGACGCAGGCGAATTTGTTGCAGCAGGATGAGACTCAGAAGTAGTCGGGGGTTCA